>JAZDIE010000284.1:0-21698 GCA_043805295.1 Pseudomonadota bacterium | reverse complement strand
CTCAATGTTGCCGCTCAGCCAGCGGCAGTTGCATATGCCGTGAGGCAGATGTTTTTTACATTTACCATTTTACAAAAGTAAGGCTTTCCAGATATTTTTTGATCATTCGGGTATAAAGCTCTATGCCGTCAAAATTGTCTGAACCGCGTATGCCTCGTTGTGTGAAGTAGGCAAGGGCGTTTTCGTAGTAAACCCTTGATAGCGCCTCCTGCCGGGTTATCTCGCCGTGCCTTAATGCTATTTTGCCGCGCGCAATAATTTTTCTCATGAGGATTTTTTTAGTCGCTTTGGAACGTTCATAGTGTTGTAACGTGTTAATGACAATCCAGTATGCCTCCAGGAAAGTCTTTAGAAAATTTGAAAGCGCGAAGAGTTTGCGAAGTCCTTTTGGAGTTATGTTATAGGTACTGGCCAGGGATGGGTGAGGTGTTAGTATTGATGTTTGAACAAATATTGCTATGGTCTCTTCAACTGTTTGCTCAGTGGTCTTGTCTGGTTCGTAGATGAACTCGTATTTGAATAAATCTCTTAAGAATCCGAAATCTGCGTTTACCATGTCAAATGAGAATTGAAAACTTTCATTAGAGAGTATGGAGATAGCAGTGTAAGCTGCGGGGATAAAAAAGTGGACGCAGCCGTTTTTGTAGTATTCGAGATTAGGTCTTTTATCCGGTATGATCGTGAAAGAAGGATTTGAAGATATAGTATCTTTTTCTTTTTTATCATCAAGGCGTTCTATAAATTTGCGATGTGTGTAGTGCACCAGCATCTCTTGAGTGGCGAGTCTTTTTGGTTTCAGGGCTTCTGAAATATGCGCTTTGCGTAAGGCCAAATGTTCCAGGTATGTGTCGATATAAAACGAAAGATCGGTTGTCAGGAATGCCTGTTTCGGATAGTTCAGGATGGCCGCAGCAACGATTGCCTGGGGAGTTACTACTGAAATGCTATTGATCCGGTGCAATATGCGAAATGAAAAATTTTTGTAGAATATATGCCGTTCTTCGTGGGTCAGTCTGGAAAAATGTTGGTTATACCCTGCAAGTAATTCTTTGAGTGATATTGGCAGGTCGAACTGAACGTATATGTGGCCGTACCTTTTTTTGAGAAGTTTTCTTGCCTGCAGAAGCTGGAAAAGGCTTTCCGGTTTTTTGGCTTGTCCTTCAAGCTCTCGAAGATATCCTTTTTCTTCTACAACTCTGTCATAGCCTATATATATCGGCACAAAAAACATGTCGCTACAAGCGCCGGTCTCAAATGCCTTTAAAAGTATGGAAAGAAATCCTGTTTTAGGGATCACTGGTTTGCCTGTGCGACTCCTCTCGCCTTCTATAAAAAATTCTATATTAAACCCCTCTTCAAGAAGCATGCGTATATACTCTGAGAAGATATTGGAATATAGTTGAGCGCCATGAAAACTGCGCCGCATGAAGAACGCGCCACATTTTCTAAAAAATGGGCCTGCCGGCCAGAATGATAAATTTTTGCCGGCCGCCACTTGAGGGCAGGGCATATTATGGGTGAACATGATATGTGAAAGGAGTATATAGTCCAGATGGCTTCTATGGCATGGCATAAGGATCAGAGGCGCTTTTTGAGCCGCGTTTTTTGCCCTGGAGAGTCCTTCTGTGTCCAGCACAACGCCGTCGAAAAGTGCCTTCCATGTCCAGTTGATAAGCATGACAGCGCTGCGGATGATGGTAAGATTGTAGTCGCTTGCGATTTCATCCATATATGCTTCAGCGTCTTTATGAACTTCATGTATGCTTTTTTTGTGATGCCGTGCATATCCTGCCATGAAATTTTGAAAACGATTATTTCGCAGCACTACCTCTTTAAGTTCATCACGTGGTTTAAGCACAGGGCCTGTGATGCTCTGCCTGTGGCGGTTCAAGCGGTTTAGCAGCTCATGGCGCAGGCTAAACGATAGGTATTCCAAGGGTTTTCCCTGGTAAAGGGGATCGGCAAGAAACGATTTGATGGATATAGGCTCGGATGTTTCTGCCATGACATTTTGTGGCGCTTGTAATAATATAAGGAGTTTGCGTAATAGCCCTGGATTGTCCTCTCCTCCGAACAGGATATCGATTAGGCTTGTGTGGTATTTCAGGGGAGTTTTGCTGAACAGTAAAAGATTCGGCACAAGATATACCGGTTTATCAAGCTCTTGCTGTAATTGTATCAGGTATAGTAGCGGGTCTGGCGTTGCGCCGATAAATCGCCTGTGAAACGCGCCAGGATTGATGAGCGTAAGGAGTCCCGCCATTTTTTGTTGAGCGAGGCAGTGCTTATAAAAACCGGATTTATACGGATTGGGGAGCGCCTTAAATCTAACGATTGACGCAATATGTGCGATCAATACCCGCATGAGATGCATAGGCGATTGAAAGATTAATATACCCTGGTCAAATGCTATGGACGCCTGCGGGAGATTTTCCGAGGCATATCGTGTGTTGTAAAAAAGGTATTCTAAGGCGCTTTGATATTTTGATACATATACAACGATTCCGTCATTGTGGAGCTTTCGCAAGGCGGTTGCCTGGGCTTGATTGATTTGAATATCTGCAAAAAAGACGTTGAGTATCCCTTTTGTAAGAGTTTCAAGACGTTGGGACCTTTTGGATATATGACAGAGGTAGTGATCGTAATGGCCTTGTAAAAAATCCTTTACAAATGCCTTTATTTTTGTTGTTAATCTGGTATTCATAGGTTTTATGTACGTAGGCTAACATATATTTTTTTGGTGTCAATTTGATTTTTTTTGTGGTACACGAGTCATTGCTATGGCGACAGTAAGCGGTGATATTGTTTTGGTCTTTCAAGAAGAAAGGCCTTCGTTTTTTGCCAGGGTTGAAGATATCCAACCAGATCAGAGACGCGGTTGGTATCAGGTAAAATTGTTGGTGCTTCAGGTCCCGCTATCAGAGGTTACCTGGATATTGCGGAAAGAATATATACAAGGAGTTTCTTTTACCATGGGGGGTGAAAGAGTGCGATTGCAACGTGTAGAGGGCAGACCAGCGGTCAAAAAAGATTTGGCAAAGGTTATTCCGTTATATTTGTGTAAAAAGGAGGGTATGAAGGTATGAAGACATTGATTGGTGGCGCAGCGGCAGCAGTATTGGGGATTATTGGAATTACGTTGTGGTATGATAAATTTTTTATGGTCATGGCCGGATCTATTCCAGTTTTTTTGTTGCTGGGAGGGGGGTTGGCTATCTACCTTGGGTACGATGAATTAAAAGATACCTGGAAATCGAAAAAGGAAGAGGTTGATCAGGCTCCCAAGGGTGAAGATGTTGAAAAATATAAAAAAGAAGTTGAGGATTTAAAGAAAGAGGTAGAGCAGCTTAAAGAGAAAAAATGTTCGACGTCTGCTTCTTCAGAAGAATAGCTTTATCGGGTTAGAAGCCATCCGGAATTATACCCCATGCTTTTTGGCATGGGGTTTTTTTTGTAGAGGTGTACATGGATTATAAGTCAACGCTCAATCTTCCCAAGACAGGGTTTCCCATGAAGGCTGACTTGGCTCTTAAGGAGCCAGAGTTCCTGAAGAGATGGGAGGACGGGGAGTTATATGAGCAACTGCGGAAAGTGTCTAAAGGGCGCAGCCTTTTCGTATTGCATGACGGGCCTCCTTACGCGAATGGGAATATTCACCTTGGGACTGCTATGAACAAGGTGCTTAAGGATTTTATTGTCAGATCTAAGCAGATGAGCGGTTTTGACGCCCCGTTTGTCCCTGGCTGGGATTGTCATGGCCTGCCGATTGAACATAATGTTGATAAAGAGCTTGGTTCAGTTAAGGCATCTTTATCAAAAGTCGATATACGGAGGCGGTGCAGGGCTTATGCTGACAGATTTGTGGATATCCAAAAGCAAGAATTTAAGCGGCTTGGCGTAATCGGCTGCTGGGAACAGCCTTATCTTACCATGAACAGCTCATATATTGTATCTATACTTCGTGAGTTCGGAAAAATTGCGGCAGCCGGCAGTATTTTAAAAAGCAAAAAGCCTGTCTACTGGTGCCCTGTATGCCGTACGGCATTGGCTGAGGCTGAGGTTGAATACGCGGATCATACATCCCATTCAATATATGTGAAGTTTCCACTCCAGTCCAGCTCAGCGGACAAGCCTGTTTCTATTCTTATATGGACTACTACGCCGTGGACTATCCCCGCGAATTTTGCGGTCGCGTTGCATCCTGATCTTGAATATGTAGAGGTCGATACCGGCAATGAAGCGCTGATAATGGCGGCAGAGCGTGTCTTAAGCTGCATGGAGGCGCTAGGAATCTCTCAATATAAGGTAGTTAAAAAACTTGACGTCCATTTGATGGAAAACAAGTTATGTCGTCATCCGCTTTATGCAAGGGATTCAAGGATTATCCTTGCCGGGCATGTCACGCTTGAGGCAGGGACCGGCTGTGTCCATATAGCTCCGGGGCACGGCAGGGAGGACTATGAGGCTGGATTGCGCTATGGTCTTGATATTTATTCTCCAGTGGATGATCAAGGAAGATTCACCGAAGAGGTAGAATGTTTTGCAGGGAAGTTTATATTCGACGCGAATAAAGAGATAAACGCACTACTCTCAAGCAAAGGCGCGCTTGCCGGAGAAACTACTATTTCCCACTCTTACCCGCATTGTTGGCGTTGTAAGCAACCCGTGATTTTTCGTGCGACCGCGCAGTGGTTTATATCAATGGACAAAACTGATTTAAGGCAAAAAGCGCTTAAGTCTATTGATTCGGTTAAATGGATTCCCGCCTGGGGGAGAGAGCGGATTTACGGGATGATAGAGCATCGTCCTGATTGGTGCATATCTCGGCAGCGGGCATGGGGCGTTCCGATTGTGGCGTTTTATTGTAGGCAATGCCGCAATGTTTTGGTCAATGAAAAAATAGTAAACCATGTGGCGGATATATTTGCGGTAAGCGGCGTTGATGTATGGTTTGATGCAGATGCAGGAGCGCTTCTCCCTGACGGGACGGTCTGCCCTTCTTGTGGAAACGACAAGTTTGAAAAAGAAACCGATATCCTCGATGTATGGTTTGATTCAGGGGTGAGTCATGCCGCTGTGCTTGAAAAACAAGAGGCGCTCAACTGGCCTGCTGATCTCTATCTTGAGGGCACGGATCAACACAGAGGATGGTTTCACAGTTCTCTTCTTACTTCAGTCGAAACCAGAGGCAAGGCGCCTTATAGGGAGGTGCTGACACATGGGTTTGTGGTTGACGGAGAAGGGAAGAAGATGTCGAAATCCCTAGGTAATATAATTGCTCCAAAAGAGATAATAGATAAATATGGCGCGGAAATATTACGTCTATGGATCGCCTCATCGGATTACCAGGACGATATTCGGATATCCATTGACATCCTGAAACAACTTTCAGATGCATATCGTAGAATCAGGAACACAAGCCGCTTTATTTTAGGTAATTTGAACGATTTTGATCCAATACTTGATATGGTTTCATATCCAGACATGACATCGATTGATAGGTGGGCGCTCTATAGATTGTGCCAATTGTCTGATAAGATCAAAAACGCCTATGACAAATATGAGTTTCACTTAGTTTACCATAGTCTTTATAATTTTTGCACCCTTGATATGAGCGCATTTTACCTGGATGTCTTAAAAGACCGCCTCTATACTTCAACGTCTAATTCACTTTCCAGGCGATCTGCTCAGACCGCGCTTCATATTATATTGGACGCCATGACGCGCCTGATGGCTCCGATGCTTCCGTTTACAGCCGAAGAAATATGGGATCATATGCCGGTAAAAGGCAGTCCTGAACAGAGTGTGCACTTAACGCAATTCCCTATCCTGCCCAAGGAATACTCAGACTGCGTGCTTGCCGGTCAGTGGGAAAAGATATTGGCGCTGCGTCCTGAGGTTACAAGGGCATTGGAAGAGGCGCGTAATAAAAAAATGATTGGTCATTCACTTGACGCATCAGTGACTCTTTTAGTTCCTGAGGATTTGTTGGGTTTACTGAAGGAGTTCAAGCATGACTTGAGAGAGATTTTTATTGTTTCTGACATACATGTGAAGATAAAAGAATGTTCGAATACAAGCGAAAATGGTATTGAAGTAATTGTTGCTCAGTCAGAAGGTAAAAAATGCGGGAGATGTTGGATATATAGCCCATCTGTGGGTATGTCAGTTGAGCATCAGGATGTTTGTGAACGATGCTCAAAGGTCTTGGAGGGGTGTTGATTTGCCAATATATCGATACGGCATTTTTCTGTTTGGAACATTATCTTTAGCCGCGATCGATCAGTTTACAAAATATCTGACGCGTACTGTGCTTACCTTGCACCAGCCTGTAGAAATAATCCCTCATTTTTTCAGATTACTATATGTGGAGAATAGCGGTGTGGCGTTTGGTTTATTTGCCGAAGGGTCTTCGTCACTGAAGGCAGTTTTTTTTATTGTGATATCTGCGTTGGCAATGGCTATGATCGCCTATCTCTATTCCAGGGTACAACAACACATGCATAGACAAGGAATGTCCATCGCGTATATCATGATCATGGGCGGCGCTATGGGGAATCTGCTGGACCGCGTCAGATTTGGTTCAGTAGTGGATTTTTTGGATTTTTATGTCGGGGGATATCACTGGCCTGCGTTTAATATCGCGGACAGCTTTATCACATCAGGGATGATACTTGTCTGCTATTATGCAGTAGTGAAAAAGGTGCCTATCTAGTGCCTGAACGGAAACTAGTTAACCTCCTGATTTTATATGAATAAATGATAAAAAAACAAAACGAATGTTGGCAAACATTCTGCGGATAACCTGCTGAAAATACAGCTACCTAGTCCGCGCGCCTACGCGAGATGACTTTGAAGTAGCCCTGGGAGTAGGGTTTTTTTGTTGAAATGTATAAAGTTATATAGTACTAAACTCTATTTAGAGCGTAGATGCTCAAATTCACACAGCTTTGGACTTGTCTTTAGGTGTCTGCTTTATTATTGCGGGCTAGAGGCTTGAATGAAGGGGCTGGAGGTAAAAACCAAATTGTAGAAAGGGGAGAAAATGCCGTATTTAACTATTAAAGAGCTTCTTGAGGCAGGTGTTCACTTTGGTCATCAGACCCGTCGATGGAATCCAAAAATGCAGAAATACATATTTGGACCTCGCAACGGTATTTACATTATTGATCTTCAAAAAACAGTTCGTATGTTCGACAGGGCATACGAACTGATAGTAAATAAGGTGGCACAGGGTGGGACTGTGCTTTTTGTTGGAACAAAAAAGCAGGCACGCGATTCCATATACGAAGAAGCGAACCGGTGCGAGATGTTTTATGTGCAACATCGGTGGCTGGGAGGGATGCTTACCAATTTTCAAACCATAAAAAAGAATATAGATAGGCTTAAGGATCTCACCAGGATGCGGGCAGATGGTTCGATTAATCGATTCCCCAAGAAAGAAGTGGTGCAGATGGAAAAAGAATGGATAAAGCTGGATAGGCTTCTAAGTGGAATCAGGGAAATGACCACTCTTCCCAGCGTTTTGGTTGTGATTGATACAAACAAGGAAAACATTGCGATACGTGAGGCGCAGCGGTTGAATATTAAGACCGTAGCTGTTGTAGATACTAATTGCGACCCTGACGAGATTGATTATCCCATACCTGGTAACGATGACGCCATACGGGCTATAAGGCTTATATGTTCTAAGGTTGCGGATGCTTGTATAGAAGGTAGAAGAAGGCACGAAGAACAGAAGCAGTCTCTTACGGACAAGGGTGATGTGGTTGCTCAAGCGGATGAGACGGCTTTAAAGGGAAGGACGTCCGGCGGCGTAGAGGTTAAAACTCAGGGTCTTGCCGAAGCAGTGCAAGTCCCTATTGTGGAGGTTATACATAAGGGCATACGAACTGAAGGAATAAGGGCTGAACAGTAGTTTTTACTATACATAGCGTCATAAGTCAGATCGCTGCGTTGCTCCTTGACTCGTCGCTGCGACGTACAGGAAGTACGGCTCGCTCCTTGTCTACGTTGCGCCTTGCGCTATAACTTATGACGCTATGTATAATTCATCAAATTATTATGTATGGGAAAGGAAGATAGACGTGGAAGTTAATGCAACAATGGTAAAACAATTGAGGGATCAAACAGGCGCAGGGATCATGGACTGTAAAGAGGCGCTGAGAGAAGCCCAGGGGGATATGGACAAGGCGATAGAATATTTGCGTAAAAAAGGGCTTGCAAAGGCGCAGAAGCGTGCTGGACGAGCGACATCCCACGGTGTGGTGCAGTCTTATATTCACACAGGAGAGCAGATTGGTGTTCTCGTAGAGTTGAACTGTGAGACGGATTTTGTGGCCAAGACCGATGCATTCCGTGAGTTTGCGCGCAATCTTGCCATCCAGATTGCAGCCACTGATCCTCTGGGCATTCGAGCAGAGGATGTGCCTGAAGATGTGAAGAATCGAGAGATGGATATATATCGGGCTCAGGCTCTGGAGATGGGAAAACCTGAGCAAGTTGTGGAAAAGATCTCAGAAGGAAAGCTGAAAAAATTTCTGGAAGACTCATGCCTATTGAGTCAGCAGTATGTAAAAAAACCGGACATTACTATACAGGATCTGCTTAACGATCTGGTCGCTAAGACTGGAGAAAGCATTGCTGTCCGCCGTTTTGTCAGGTATGTTGTAGGGGTATGATTATAGGCTATTAGGCTTAAAGACTGAAGGCAATCCTAATAGCCTTCAGTCTTTAAGCCTGTATGTTGTAGGGGTATAGATTAGTATAATGGCTGCACCTAAATATAAAAGAATTATGCTTAAGTTGAGCGGCGAGGCATTGATGGGCGACCGGGAATTTGGTATAAATTCTGAGACGCTGGAATATGTAGCGCAGGAAGTCCG
The DNA here is from genome assembly GCA_043805295.1 of Pseudomonadota bacterium. Lineage (GTDB taxonomy): Bacteria > Desulfobacterota > Desulfobacteria > Desulfobacterales. Next base: position 12,813 of record JAZDIE010000284.1, on the reverse strand, counting down.
GTCGATTTATGATCTTGGCGTACAGGTTGCTCTTGTGGTCGGGGGAGGGAATATATTCAGGGGGATTGCCGCTAGTTCGTATGGCATGGATCGATCTTCTGCTGATCATATGGGGATGCTGGCCACAGTTATTAATAGCCTTGCTTTGCAGGATGCGCTTGAAAAACAGAAGGTTGAAACACGTGTGCAAACAGCTATTGAGATGCGGGAGGTGGCTGAACCATATATACTACGCCGGGCGGTCCGGCACCTGGAAAAAGGTCGGGTTGTTGTTTTTGCCGCAGGTACTGGAAATCCTTATTTTACTACTGACACTGCCGCAGCCTTGCGGGCACAGGAGGTTCATGCAGAGGTCTTGTTTAAGGCGACCAAAGTGGATGGGATATACGATTCAGATCCTGTTATAAATAAGGACGCAAAGCGTATGGATGAGATTACTTATATAGATGTATTGAAAAAAAATCTTGAAGTCATGGATTCTACTGCGGTATCTTTGGCTATGACCAACCATCTCCCGATCGTTGTTTTTAACTTAAAAGAAAAGGGGAACATAAAAAGGGCTGTCTGCGGTGAAAAAGTCGGAACCCTGGTTCGAGGAGTTGATGCATGATTGAAAAAATATATGACGAATCCAAGAAAAAAATGGACAAGGTTGTTGAAACGCTAAAACACGATCTGACCCGTTTGCGGACAGGTAGAGCGTCGTTATCGCTTTTGGATGGAATAAGGGCTGATTACTATGGTACGCCTACTCCATTGAATCAATTAGCGACACTAGCGGTGCCTGAGAGCAGATTAATTACTGTTCAGCCGTGGGACACCACGTCTATTGGCAGCATAGAGAAGGCCATCTTAAAATCAGAACTTGGTCTTACTCCTATGAATGATGGCAAGATTATACGCATAACAATCCCGCCCCTTACAGAGGAGCGGCGCAAAGAACTGGTTAAGATAGTTCGCAAGACCGTGGAAGCTCACAAGGTATCGATCCGGAATATACGCAGAGATGAAAACGAAGAATTGAAGCTTATGAAAAAGGATGGAAATATTGCGGAAGACGAGTCGTTCAAGGGTCAGGAAAAAATACAAAAAATAACGGACGACTATATTGAGACTATCGACTCGATAGGAACGGATAAAGAGAAAGAAGTCCTTGAGTTTTAGACCTTTAGCCTTGTCAAAATCAGCCTCTCCGCTTCCGTATCATGTTGCCGTCATCATGGACGGCAATGGCCGATGGGCAGAACAACGCCTTTCCCAACGCATCAAAGGACACAGGGAAGGGGTGGAGTCTGTTCGTGTAATAGCGCGCTCCTGTCGGGAGATCGGAATCAAAATTCTCACACTCTATGCATTTTCCACGGAAAATTGGAATCGCCCTAAGCATGAGATCATGTCACTCATGTTGATTCTAAAGCGCTTTCTCGCCTCTGAGCTTAAAGAAATGATGACAAACGGCATACGCTTAAACACAATAGGCCAGATCGACCGTCTACCTGTTGATGTCCAGTCTGTGCTTGAAGAGACTAAGGCCGCTACCTGTCATAACTCAAACATGTTGCTAAATCTTGCCTTGAGCTACGGCGGGAGAGACGAGATCGCGCGTGCGGCGCAGTTGCTTGCTCTGGATGTCCAAAAAGGTGTGGTTGATCCTGCGGATATTATTCCCCAACTTTTTTCAGAATATCTTTATACAAGGGACATGCCTGATCCTGACCTTCTGATTCGAACAAGCGGAGAAATGAGAATAAGCAATTTTCTTCTCTGGCAGATGTCTTACACCGAGATATATTTTACAGACGTCCTGTGGCCTGATTTTCGCAAAGAACATCTTCTGACAGCGATCAAGGCCTATCAAGAGAGGGATCGTAGGTTTGGCATGACTGGCGAGCAGAAAGTAAAATAACTAGTGTAGGCACTAACTGGCGGCAATATGAAACGAGTTGTTACTGCGGTTGCGCTTCTTCCAATTCTTATTATTTGGATTATTTATGGCAAGGGTATTGGTCTTGCTGTCCTTGTTGGCATAGCCTCTGGCATAGGGTTGAGGGAATATTATAAAATAACCCTTCCTCCTCATCAGGGGGCGCTTAGATTGCCTGGGGTTGCCGCCGGAGCGCTGGCAATAGCAGTGTTGCATATATTCGGGGTAAACAGCCTCGGCCCTGCGCTTTTTATTCTGTTTGCCATGTTTTCTCTTTTAATGCTTGTCTCGTTTAATCCCCAGGCGCGCTCTTCCGAAGGCCTGGCAACTGCTGTGGCTGGTTTGATATATATACCTTTTATGCTTTCGCATCTCATGCTTTTGCGGCTGGACCAGGATGGGGCATTGTGGGTATTATTCGTTATGTGTGTGGTTTTTTCCCTGGATACCGGCGCATACTATATTGGGACATGGGTAGGGAAACATCTTCTCTGTCCTACTATAAGCCCTAAAAAAACATGGGAAGGAACTATCGCGGGTTTAGCCTGCGCCCTGGCCACTGGCATATTTTTTAAGATATTTTTTCTTGCACGGTTGGATATGTTTCATGCAGTAATGCTTTCGATTGTGATTGCTGTGTTTGGGGTATTGGGGGATCTTGTGGAATCCATGATCAAACGGTCAGCAAATGTAAAGGACTCGGGGCGGCTTTTGCCCGGTCATGGCGGCTTGCTTGACAGGATAGACTCGTTGTTGTTTGCGGCGCCATTGGTATATTATTACAAGATATGGCTGATACAATAAAGCGCCTTACCATACTAGGTTCGACCGGTTCTATAGGGCGGAATGCCTTGCGTATAGTAGAACAGTACCCTGACCGGTTTGCGGTTGCGTGTCTTGCCGCCGGAAAAAACATTGAACTGCTTGCGCAGCAGATACGCAAGTTTAGACCTTGTTTGGCAGTGGTGATGGACAAGGATTGCGCTATGAGACTTTCCCGACTCCTTCCATCTGACGGCGCTATTCCTGAAATTGCCTTTGGACTTGAAGGATATAAGTCTGCTGCGGTTTTGGCCGAGGCAAATACTATAGTCTCCGCACTAGTTGGATCATCAGGTCTTATTCCAACGCTCGTTGCTGTTGAAGCTGGCAAGAGGGTCGCCCTGGCGAATAAGGAGACTCTTGTAATGGCAGGCGAGCTTATGATGAAAGCTGCGCATAAGAGCGGGGCAGAGATTATTCCGGTCGATAGTGAGCACAGCGCTATATTCCAGTCCCTTGTCGGGCACAAAAAAGAAGAGATAAAGCGAATAATACTCACGGCATCTGGCGGGCCGTTTCTTGACATGCCAGTGAAAGAGCTTGGTAAAATAACTCCGCAGGCTGCGTTGGCGCATCCGACCTGGAATATGGGGGCAAAGGTCACGATAGATTCCGCAACACTTATGAATAAAGGACTAGAGGTGATAGAGGCCAGGTGGTTGTTTAATGTCTCGTTTGGGATTATAGATGTCCATATCCATCCTGAAAGTATCATTCATTCTATGGTCGAGTACTGCGACGGATCTGTCATGGCACAGCTTAGCTTGCCTGATATGCGTATTCCCATTGCTTATGCCTTGACATACCCTGAGCGGTTGCCTGGCATAACAGAGAGTCCTGATTTTTTTAAGATAGGAAAACTTACATTCCGCAGACCTGACCTTGAAAAATTTCAATGTTTGAGTCTTGCGTTCGAGGCGTGCAGGTCAGGCGGCACATACCCTGCCGTGTTAAGCGCGGCAAACGAGGTTGCAGTAGCTGCGTTTCTGGATAACCGTATAAGCCTTGTAGAGATACCAGGGGTTATTGAAAAAACCATGATGAGCCATCAATCAATATTGTCTGGACTTGAACTTTCAGATATACTTGAGGCTGATGCTTGGGCTAGAAAATATGCTGAGGAGCAGATACAGTGAGCACTACTTTTTTTTCGTTTTTGATTGTATTGGGGATACTTATATTCGTGCATGAGCTAGGACACTTCCTTGTCGCAAAGCTTTCCGGAATCGGAGTGGAAAAGTTTTCGCTGGGGTTTGGACCAAAACTAGTGGCTAAAAAAGTCGGGATGACTGAATATAGGATATCCGCTATTCCTCTAGGCGGTTATGTGAAGCTTGTGGGTGAGTCCCCTGATCAGGAGATATCGGACGATCTTAAGAATATATCGTTTACCTCAAAGAGTGTTGGTGTCCGGTCTTTGGTTGTGGTGGCTGGCCCTGTTTTTAACCTGCTTCTTGCTTTTATCGTCTATTTTTTGCTTTATTTAACAATTGGCGTCACCATGCCTGTGGCTGAAGTGGGAAAGATTATGGAGGGAAGCCCCGCAGAGCGGGCAGGGCTTAGGCCAAATGATGTAATAACCTCTATAAACGGCGCTAATGTTGAGAGTTGGGACGTAATGACAAGGCTTGTGGCCGAGAGCAAGGGCGCTACGCTTAAACTTGAGATATCGCGCGCTAACAAGATTATGGATTTGGCTGTAACCCCTGAACCGACTACGGCAAAAAACATGTTCAGAGAAGATATAAAGACATATAGAATCGGTATACAATGGTCTGGGCAGCTAAAGTCAAGGGAGATCGGAATAGTCGGCGCTTTTAGCGAAAGCCTTGGCACTATATGGGAAGTAACCAGGCTTACTTTTATTAGTATTGGGAAGATGATTCAAGGAAAGATATCCCCAAAGGAAAATCTTGCCGGCCCGATCATGATAGCCCACATGGCAGGAGAACAGGCGCGGGCTGGAATTCCAAACCTGATATCTTTCATAGGCTTTTTGAGTATAGCGCTAGGCATACTTAACCTGTTGCCCATTCCCATACTGGACGGAGGCCAACTTGCGTTTTTTGGGATAGAAGCTATTATGCGCAAGCCAGTAAATCCAAAACTGCGGGAGAATGCCCAGCGAGTGGGGTTTATAATGCTTGGGTCGCTTATGATATACGTGATTTATAATGATATAGCAAGGCTTGTTACAAAAAATGTGGTTGAGTAGCACCGCTTGCTTAGGGTTTTTCCCCTCTGTAAAATAAAACCAATATGCCTGCCAAAAGTAGCAGGCCGTCTATAGTAAGGTCTGATAGCGCGACAGAATCTGCAGACTGGCTGAGCGTAAAACAGCCGCAGCGGATGTCTATACCCCTTGCAAGCACAGACCCGATAGCTCCTATAAAAATGATAAGGAGCGTGTTTAAAATAAGTGCGCTTCCACGGAAGTAAATGCCGCACAAAAGAAGCACACCGCACAAAAGTTCAAGCAAGGGCAGTATAATAGCCGGCAGGTTGACTAACTGTGCTGGAAGTATCTTATAGTTTAAGATGATATCAGCGAACACTTGGGGGTGTAGAAATTTGTCGAGGCTCGCCCAAATAAATGTTCCCCCGAACATAATTCGCGTTAAGATAAATATCGCCTTTAGAATATTTTTTTTGTTAAGATTGTTTGTTTGCATCTTCTTTTTCTAACGGAAGGCCGTGGCCGATCCATTCTGTGAGGCCATTTCCCAGATAAAAAATATGTTCAAACCCCATCTCGCTTAAAAGGTTCGTGAGGTCGTGCCCCAGAGAGCAGTCTGTTCCGTCGCAATAAGCGATTATTGCCTCTGCCTTTTCCAGTAACGGCATAACATTGGGGAAGTAATGGCTGAATTCGTGAAACGGCAGGTTGATAGCTCCGGAGATGTGGCCTGCCCTGTAATCCTCACATGATCGGGCGTCGATAAACAACGCCTTTTTTTCATGGAATTTTTGGGAGGCGATTTCAATAGAGATCAACTCTGGTTTAATGGGCTTTGATGGTATGGCCGATACCTCGATTGGTTCAGGTTTTGGGACAGGGAAAAGGGGTATGCCATCTTTGCGCAGCATGTTGATCGCAAGCGCCAGGGGTATTGCTATGGCAATAATAAGGATTGCCTCCTTGATTCCTGTTTTGAGTGTTTCCATTTGTATCCTCACACAAAGCCACAAAGATCGCAAAGGACTTCGTGGCTCTGTGTCTTTGTGTGAGATTTTAAAAAATATGAGTTGAGATCATGAACAATAAAATTATAAATGAAATTTTTCCGTTTGTCCAACGAGCAAGCAGGTATATAGGGAAAGAGGTATGTGCTGTCAATAAGGATCCTGAGTCTGTCCGAATCAGGGTCGCGCTGGCCTTCCCTGATCTTTACGAAATTGGCATGTCTTATGTGGGACTCCAGATACTTTATCACATATTGAACAGCAAAGAGCTTGTCTCAGCAGAGCGTGTATTTGTGCCGGCAGAAGATATGGAAGCCCGGTTAAGAGAAAAAGGAGTCCCCCTGTTTTCGCTTGAAAGCAGAACCCCTGTTTCCAGTTTTGATATAGTGGGTTTTAGCCTGCTCTATGAACTCAACTATACAGGCGTGCTTACTATACTTGATTTGAGCGGCATACCTTTTTACTCATGTGAACGAAATAATGCCCATCCTTTTGTAATAGCCGGGGGGCCATGCTCGTTTAATCCAGAGCCGATAGCAGACTTTTTTGATGCTATGGTGGCAGGCGACGGAGAAGAGGTTTTGCCAAGTATGGTAGATGCCTGCTTGAAGTGGAAAGAGTCGGGCGCTGACAGGGGAGAACTTTTAAGGGAATGGGCGTCAATAAAAGGGGTGTATGTCCCGTCTTATTTTGTGCCTGAAAGAGATAAACAAGGGGTTCAAACTCTCAGGCCGCTTAAGCATGGATATACTGTTATAACTAAATCAGTGATAAGTGATATTAATAAGACCCTTTTTCCTGATCATCCGATTGTGCCGTTTGGAGGGACTGTTCATGAGAGACTTTGTATTGAGATTGCCCGCGGATGTACTCAAGGATGTAGATTTTGCCAGGCAGGTATGATCTACAGGCCGGTCAGAGAAAGATCTCCAGAGAATGTTCTTGCCATTGCCCATAGGGCGCTTGCTGCTACCGGCTATGGAGAGGTATCGCTTCTATCGCTTAGCAGCGGAGACTACGGCAGTATTCTTCCCCTTTTGGAGGCGCTTATGGGGCGGTGCTGCCCTGACAGGATTGCGATCTCCCTTCCATCGCTGCGTGTCAAGACTTTGACCCCTGATCTAATGGAACAGATCAAAAAGGTTAGAAAGACAGGGTTTACCCTTGCCGTTGAAGCAGGGAGTCAGCGCCTTAGGTCTGTTATCAACAAGAAATATCGAGAGGAAGATTTGATTGCTGCTGTCTCAAACGCATTCCGGCTTGGCTGGAACCTTATTAAGCTATACTTTATGATAGGTCTGCCGACAGAGACTCCCTTTGACAGGCAGGAAATAGTAGCCCTTGTAAAGAGGCTAAGTCGCGAGATGAAAATAAATAGAATGCGCGGCACGTTTAACGTAAGCGTATCAACCTTTATTCCCAAAGCGCATACTGCATTCCAGTGGTCTCCGCAGATAGATCTTAAAGAGAGCGACTCGATTATTCAATGGCTTAGAAAAGAGTTGGAGAATAGAAACGTACGGGTTTCATGGCATAACCCTCGCATGAGTGTCATAGAGGGTCTTTTTGCAAGAGGCGATCGTTGTTTGAGCGGTCTTCTGGTCAATGCCTATAAGTTTGGATGCAGGCTGGACGGTTGGGGGGATCGTTTCCGTTACGACCTCTGGCAAAAAGCGCTGGATGCATCAGGGATAGATATTGACTGGTACTCGGCCAGAGAACGTTCACTGGATGAGCCGCTCCCTTGGGATCATATTGATACTGGAGTAACAAAAGAATACCTTAAAAAAGAATGGTCTAACGCCTTACGGGAAAAAATAACCGCTGATTGCCGCACATCACTTTGTACTGGCTGCGGCGTGTGCGATCATATCTCACTTTTACCTGTCACTTTTAAGAAAGATAAGTTAGACAAAGGGCTTTTTCCCCAACCCCCTGTTTTTGAGCCGGAAACATACCAGACCATAAGGCTTGCGTATACAAAACTCGATCAAACCAGATATCTCAGCCAACTTGAGCTGTCGCAAGTTTTTATGAGGGCGTTTAGGCGGGGGGGGATCAGGATAAAACATTCAAAAGGCTTTCATCCAATACCAAAGATTTCTTTTAGAGAAGCGCTCCCCGTAGGGATTGAAAGCATGGAGGAGCAACTTGTGGTTTCGGTGGATGCTGCAATTTTAAAAGAAGAATTGGTTGTACGGCTTAATACAGAGTTGCCTGAAGGGATAGCGGTTTTTAAACCGGTTGAGATTAAAGCAGGGTCTGATTCATGGGCAAATGGTCAAGTATCGTACTCGATCACACTAAACGAGAGCGAGTTTTCGAGAACAACTTTGGATAAGTTTTTGGCTAATGAAAGCTTTTTTATAACCAAACAAAAAGGGAACGGTAAGGTTGAACGAATTGATCTGTCGCCTGCAATTTCAGCCATTACCCTGACGGCTCCAGATACCCTTGTTGTAAGAATGTCCCCGACGCCACTTAATATAATAAGGCCTCGTGATATACTGGTCGGAATATTCAATCTTTCTGAGAACGATGTGGCTCAAGCCAGGATAATCAAGTATTTTTTATAAAATGACGAGAAGCAGAATATAACAGGTGATATGAAATATACCATTGCGATCGTCGGGAGTGGCAAGGTAGGGACAACTCTAGGATATCTGCTTTCCAGATCTGGCTATTCGATCGCAGGATTTGCAAGTCGCACTATAGAATCGGCTGAGCGAGCGGCTAAGTTGATAGGATCAGGCTCTTACTCAAATCATCCGGCTGAGATTACATGTCTTGCCGATGCAGTGTTCATAACCACCCCTGATAGAGTTATTGAACAAGTATGCGCTGAAATTGTTTTGGAAAAAGGTTTTAAAAGTAACTCGGTAGTATTTCATTGCAGCGGAGCCTTCCCCTCTGAAGCGCTTGCATCAGCCCGTAAATGTGGAGCGCATGTAGGATCATTACACCCATTGCAGAGTTTTGCCTCGGCTGATAAGGCGGTTAAAATGTTAGCAGGTGGGATATGTGTTTTTGAAGGAGATACCGTAGCCAGACATTGCGCTGAGATGATCGCAAAAGACATAGGAGTGCGCCTTGTCTATATAAGACCAGATGAAAAGCCATTATATCATGCCGCGGCAGTAGTTGCTTCAAACTATCTTGTTACGCTTATTGGTTTGGCTGTTGACTTGGCCGCCTCAGCCGGATTTTCGAAAGAGGAGTCTTTACGGGGGATAATGTCTTTAGCTCAAGGGGTTTTGGACAATGTGTCGGACTTAGGGGTATCGGATGCCTTGACAGGCCCTATTACTCGGGGAGATATAGACACCATATCCTCGCACATCAGAGCAATAAAATTGCGAGTACCCCACCTCTTGTCTTTATATTCCACCCTAGGCCAAGGTACCATACAAATCGCTAAGGCTCAAGGTTCTTTAAGTAGGGAACTCATTGAGCAGATGGAGGCGTTATTTCAAATATGAGCAAAAAATGGAACATACTCGTTGCAGATGATGACCCACTTGTAAGAACAACGCTCAAAGAATCACTCGAAGAGGTAATCGGTTGTAATGTCTACACGGCATGTGATGGTGTGGAAGCGTTAAGCATGTTAAAGGGGCTGCCGATTGATTGCTGTTTTGTGGATATTCTAATGCCCCGCCTTGACGGCTTAGAATTGGTCGGGAAGATCAAGGAGCATGACAATATTCTCCCTGTTGTTATAATAACAGGGCGTCCTTCGTTTGATCTTGCTGTTGATACAATGCGGAGAGGCGCCTCGGATTTTTTGGTAAAACCATTTAGTTTAAATGACATCATGCTGACTTTTGAGCGTGTTACCAGGGAGCGATCGCTTCTGATAGAAAATGTTTTTTTAAGGGAAGAGATACAGCGTAAGCAATCGATAGATAAACTTAACAAGGAGTTGCGACAAAAGGTTTTAGAGGTAACTCAGTTCAACGAGGTTATGGAAGAACTGTTCAGAGTAAAGTCGAGTGAAGAGCTTTTTCAATGTATTGTAGATGTGGCGGCCAGGGTCACTCTCTCTAATTCCGCTTCTTTCATGGTTATCGACAGGGATAAAAACAAGCTGGTCATGATAGCCGCAACCCCTTCGAGGCGGAAGTGGGTAGGGAAGGTGTCTGTTAACGTAGGAGAGTGGATTTCCGGCAAAGTGGCTTCAGATGGTGTAGCTCTTCTGATCGAGGATATAAACTCCCTTCCACAGGAGGCGATTAATTGTCTCAATAGAAAGAACGACGGGGTATCTTTCATATCGCTGCCGGTAAAGATAAAAGAAGAGGTGTTTGGAGTCCTGAATTGTACTGACAAACAGGACGGGACAGCGTACAGCGACAATGGATTGAGTATTCTAAATTTTTTGGTTAAAAAAGTATCTCTGACTATAGAAAATCTTGCATTGTATGAAAGTCTGTCCCATAACCTGTTCTCCACACTTTATACACTGGTTGAAACCATAGAGGCAAGAGACCCTTACACTCGTGAGCATTCAAGGCGCGTTACGGATCTTGCCGTTAAGATAGCCAGACATCTTGGATGTCATGAAAGAGATCTGGAGATGCTGACATTTGCCGGATATCTTCATGATATTGGGAAGATAGGCGTAAGAGACAACATTTTACTTAAACCTTCCAAACTTAACAAAGATGAGATGCAGGTTATACAACTCCACCCTGTGATAGGCGCAAACATAATAAAACATTTGGGTTTTTTGCATAGGGAACAGGCAATTATTCGTCATCACCATGAACGTTGGGATGGATCTGGTTATCCTGATGGATTAAAAGGAGAGGGTATCCCGCGGTTTTGTCGTATAATAGCAGTTGCAGATGCCTTTGACGCAATGACCTCTGATCGTCCTTACCGTCCAGCAAGAGGACTGGATGATGCTTTGGCATGTTTACAAGAAGAAGCAGGAAAGCAGTTTGATGGTCAGATAGTGTTGATACTTGAACAACTGATATATAAAAGTCCGGTTGCTAATAAATGCACAAATTAACTTGATAGTATGCCATGTGGTGGTGTATATAACTAAAACCCGGTTGTGCTAGGCGGGAAGTTAGCGGTGTCCTCTACCCGAAATCCGCTTATGCGGGGCTGAATTCCCTTTTGAGGGTTGGCTTTCAAAATATCAGAACCCTTTTTTGTTGGGCACTACGCAACAAACGGTTATGAATCCCGTCAGGTCTGGAAGGAAGCAGCGGTAAGTAATGCGGTTTGTGTCGTAGCCTGGCCTGGCTGTTTTTGTGGCGTCTGGTATGGAGGAAGAGATTCAAGGAAGGGTGCACAACCGGGTAATATATTTCCCTCATCGCAACATCTAATGTAGTGGGTGCTTGGTTACTCCCAATAGCATTTTTTCCGCATCTTCCCATGCCTCAAGCAGGGTATCTCTTGAGACCAGACCCTCTTGGTCTAAGGTGGCAATCACTGCATCGGCAAACGAAATACTACGAATAAATTGTTCTGCCAATCTCTCAAAATTTTTTGATATGATCTGGCTAAGCTCATTTATTGCTTCAAGCGCTTGCGCCATTTTGTTGGTCTGGCGCTGAAGTTCTTCCAGCTTTTTTTCAAGACGATTTATTTCTTTAAACGCAGTTTTCAGGTTGTTTGTATTTTTTTCTTCCATTCTGGTTGTCCTTTTGAGCTTTTGAAAAAAGCATATCTTAATTGCTTTTAAAAAGCAACTTAACCCAAAAGACAGATAGGCTTTTGGGTCATCATCGATTTTAGCGAAGGGATTTTTATCCCTTTAGAGGAATGCCTAGCGCCAAGGCTACTCCTTCTCCATAGGCCGGATCGGCTTTGAGGCAATTGCCGATGTGTCGGATTTTAATTTCCTTAGGGGCATCTCCTATGGCACGGGCAGTGTTCCCGAACAGCGTCTTTTGTTGTTCAGCGTTCATCAGGCGGAAGAGTTTTCCTGGCTGAGAATAGTAATCTGAGTCGGTGCGATGGTTAAAATGCTCTGCATTCCCCTCCAGGCCAAGGGGTGTCTCGGCGAATTCAGGCTGCTGCTGCCATTCACCCAACGCTGACGCACGTCTTTTTTGATATTTGTAACCCAATGTTATCAATGAATAATAGTAGTGTTTAAAACCATTCCAGAATATTGTTTGTCGCACAGTTTTCACCCCCATAGACTCTGTGCTTTTTGAAATTAGTTTTGGTTTTTTCTCAATCCCATTCAAAGTTTAGTTTCATTTGTCTAAGCCTTATTTATTCTATTCATCAAATTCTGCGTCCTGTCAGCGGCGACCTGAAAATGTACCAAATAGGGCGGTTTGAAAATGATAAATTGAGCAGCTTTATTTTCTTTTTATAAATTTAATTTTAAAATTTTTGTTTTTGGTTCTATGTGAAATACAGTGGGTAATCAAATTTCAGTTTACCGCACAAGAAGTAAATCATATTGATAAAGTTATTGAGATTGCGGAACCCTCTAGCGCGGCGTTTGGCCAATTGCACTTTGTTGTTAATGCCTTCCAAAATACCGTTGGTTATTCGCGATTCGACAAAATGAACGATGCCGGACCAATGAGATTTAACAGTTTTGGCAAAGTCCATGAAGGCCGATATTTTTGATGATTCTACTTCAGCGCACCACTGTGTCAGAAAGGCATTAGCCGTAGGCAGGTTGGGCATTTCCCATAAATCTTTGAACAGAATTTTCAGTCGATAAGCTTCACCCAGTGTCGGATAGAGCCGAATCATTTTTGCCAGCGATTCTTCCTGTTTGTCGGTCAGATTTTGTCTGTTTTTCAAAAACGTGTATTTTTGCCCTTTTAGATCATCATGTTCTATGCGCTCAGACTTACGCACTTTATCCATGGCCTCATTGAGTAATTTAGTAACGTGGAAGC
>JAZDIE010000283.1:0-5199 GCA_043805295.1 Pseudomonadota bacterium | reverse complement strand
AAACCCCATTCAGATTTCCGGAAGCAGAGAATATCGGCCCATATTCTTTTGACGAATTCCTTGAGGCTGCCCGAAGTTTTCATGGCAATCCCGCTCCTGGCTTAATCATTGGCGGGTATATGATTGAGCAAGCCAAGACTTATATCCCCGAAGGTATTCTTTATAATGCCGTGTCCGAAACCACATGGTGCTTGCCAGACGCAGTCCAGATGCTAACGCCATGTACTGTGGGGAATGGCTGGCTTAAAATCCTCAACCTCGGCCTCTATGCCGTTAGCCTCTACGACAAATTCGAAGGCACAGGGGTGCGCGTATTTTTAGACGTTTCCAAGCTTGATCCTTATCCTGAAATAAAAACCTGGTATTTGAAGCTCAAACCAAAGAAAGAACAGGATTCTGAACTCTTATTAAAGCAAATCAGCCAGGCACAAGCGTCTGTTTGTTCGGCCATGAAAATCACTATGCGGCCCGAATATCTCTTGCGCCGCAGCAAAGGCAAGATATCTATCTGTCCAATATGTTCAGAAGCATACCCATTAGAAAACAGCAGCGTCTGTCGCGCCTGTCAGGGGGAATCTCCATATCTTGAAAAAACAGCTTTTTCTCAGGAAGGAGTTCATAACGACGAATCCCTTAATCTTAAAACCGTGCCCTTGGCTAAGGCCGTGGGTAAAAAACTCTTACACGACATTACGACTATTGTGCCAGGCGTTAGCAAAGGGGCTGAGTTCAAAAAAGGGCAGACTATCACCGCAGGCGACGTATGCCGCCTTCAACAAATAGGCAAATACAATATATACCTGCAAGAAGAGAACTTGCCTGGCAAGGAATGGGTGCACGAGGATGAGGTCGCCAAGGCATTTGGCGAGGCTATGTCTGGCAACGGAGTAGAGGTTCTTGCCCCTCCTGCGGAAGGCAAGATCAATTTGAGCGCAGCCCAGGATGGGTTGTTCGTAGCTGATGTGAGCAGGCTAGAGCAATTCAACCTATTGCCCGATGTTATGGCCGCATCCCGTCAAAGCTTTACTATAGTTAAAAAAGGCGCTGCCTTGGCCGGAGCGCGCGCCATTCCGCTCTATCTTTCGCAAGTTATATTCCAGAAATCACTTAAGCTCCTCAGAGATGCCCCGCTCTTTCAGGTACTGCCCATGCGCAAGGCCAAGGTGGGAATCCTGGTCACAGGGAGCGAGGTGTTTAACGGGCTTATCGAGGATAGGTTTGAACCTATCATTACCGGCAAGGTGAAGGATTTAGGCTGTACAGTGACTAAATCTATTATTGTGCCGGACGATTTAGAAGCCATTAAAAATGGTGTCAATTGCCTTATTGCATCAGGCAGCGACCTTATTGTAACTACGGCAGGACTTTCCGTAGACCCTGATGATGTGACACGGCAGGGGCTTGTCGATCTTTTCGCCGAGGACATGCTTTACGGAGCGCCCATATTACCTGGAGCAATGACCTTGCTGGCCCGCATAGGTCAGATTCAGATTATGGGCGTGCCAGCATGCGCTTTATACTTCAAGACCACTAGTTTTGATCTGCTGTTGCCCAGATTGCTTGCCGGACTGACAATCACCCGTAGCGATCTGGCTAAAATGGCTCATGGCGGATTATGTCTGGCATGCAAGAACTGCACATTCCCTAAGTGTGCATTTGGCAAATAACCAGGCGGATATTGGCATCAGGTGTTTAAAAATTTGAGGAGAAGAGCATAAATGAATAATGTCATTTTGAATATTAATGGAATTCCGGTAACAGCCTCTGAGAATGATACCATCCTTACCGCGGCTAAAAACGCAGGGATATATATCCCAAGCCTCTGCCATTGTCCTGATGTAACGCCACAGGGTGTGTGCCGCTTGTGTCTGGTCAGGATTAAAAACAGGAAAAAACTTGAACCAGCCTGCCGGACACCTGTTAAACAGGACATGTCAGTTATTACAGATGATCCAGAGATTGAAAAGTTGCGCCGGATAGTTCTTGAACTCATATTGAGCGATCATGACTTTAACTGCCTTCTCTGTCCCAAAAATGGGGAATGCCGTTTGCAAGAACTTGTTAATCGGATAGGGTTTAATGAAAAACGGTTCAATCGCCTGGAACATGTGGCTAATAATCTTCCCATTGATAGCAGCAACCCGTTTTTCGATTTCAATCCAAATAAGTGCATCCAGTGCACTATATGCGTTCGTACCTGTCACGAAATTTCCGGTTATGATGCAATCGACATGGCATATCGTGGCTACGGACTCAAGGTTAGTACGTTTGCCAATAAGCCTTTAAAAGACTCTGCCTGTATGTCTTGCGGGGAATGTGTGGAAAGATGCCCTGTAGGGGCATTGACATTCAAAAAAACCAAATATCCAACCCGTGAGGTAAAAACCACCTGCGCTTACTGCGGTGTGGGGTGCGGCCTATACCTGGGTGTGCGTGGAAACGCCATTGTAAGAGCAAGAGGTGATCAAGAAAGCCCTGTCAACAAGGGCGGCCTCTGTATACGCGGACGGTTTGGTTACAAATTCATAAATAGCCCTGACCGGCTGGATTCTCCTCTTGTACGCGCATATGATGAATTTACACAGCCATCTTCTGTGGATGAAATAACAGATAAAGGAAAACTGATTACACTCCCCCTTATAAAGAGACAAGGTAAATTTGTGGAGATCACTTGGGACCAGGCGATAAAATATGTGGCCAGCAGCCTGGAACATTATCAATCAGATGAATTCGCCGCTGTCTCCTCGGCCAGGTGCACGAACGAAGAAAACTATCTCTTTCAGAAATTCGCCAGAACGGTCATGAAGACAAACAACGTCGATCATTGTGCCCGACTTTGACACGCGCCAACCGTAGCCGGTCTGGCTACAAGTTTTGGTAGCGGCGCAATGACAAACTCTATTAATGAAATCAGCAAGGCCGCTTGTATTTTTGTCATAGGCGCTAATACAACAGCAAACCATCCCATCATTGGCAGAGAGATTACCAAGGCTGTACAAAACGGCGCAAAGCTTATTGTGGCTGACCCTAGATGGATACCTCTTTGCCGCATAGCCCATGTCTGGATCAGGCACCGCCCTGAAAGTAATATCGCCCTTCTAAATGCGATGATGAGAGTAATTATTGAGGAAAAGCTCACAGACATCTCATTCATTAAAAATAGATGCGAGGGGTTTGAGGCGCTTGAGACCCTGGTTATGAACTCTGACATGGCGACCGCAGAGGAAATCACCGGCGTGCCTGTACAGGATATAGCTAACGCCGCCAGGATGTTTGCATCTAATTCACCTGCCGGCATATTCTATGCCCTGGGTATTACTAACCACTCCTACGGGACAAATAATGTAATGGCGCTGGCCAATCTGTCGTTGCTGACAGGAAATATTGGCAAACCTTCAAGCGGAGTAAACCCCTTAAGAGGGCAGAATAACGTTCAGGGCGCCTGTGATATGGGGGCGCTTCCCAATGTCTACCCTGGTTATCAAAAGGTGGATGACGATAAGGTACGGAAAAAATTTGAAAAGGCATGGGGTTGTAATCTTAATCCATCGCCTGGCCTGAAATTGACTGAATTCTTTGAAGCCGCTCATGCAGGAAAGGTAAAGGCGCTTTATCTAATGGGCGAAGACCCCCTTGTCACAGACGCAGACACTAATTTTATAGAAAAGGCTGTCTCACATCTTGAACTCTTTATCGTGCAGGATATCTTCCTTACAGAGACAGCGAAAATGGCGGATATTGTGCTTCCAGCCGCCAGCTTTGCCGAGAAGGACGGGACATTTACCAATACCGAGCGTAGGGTGCAACGGGTTCGCAAGGCAATAGATCCTATTGGCAATACACGGCCCGATTGGATGATTATATGCAGTATTGCAAAGAGCATGGGCGCCAAAGGTTTTGATTTTAGCAGTCCCAAAGAAATCTTTGAGGAAATAAGCAGCCTGACCCCAAGTTACGCAGGGATCACATATGAACGGATTGATAAATCCGGACTCCAATGGCCATGCCCTGATCTTGAACATCCAGGAACACCATATCTTCATAGTGAACGTTTTAACACGCCTGGTGGCCGCGCTAAACTTATACCAGTTTCGTATCAGCCTCCGGCAGAAACTACCAGCCATGAATACCCCTTTATCCTTATTACCAGAAGGAGCGCCTTTCACTATCACGCTATAATGACGCGCAAGTCAAAAGGCTTTGATGACCTTCGAAATGAGGAGCTATTGGAGATAAATCCGGCTGATGCTGTTTCTCTGGATATCCAGGATGGAGAGGTTGTAAAAATAGGTTCCAGGAGAGGAAGCATAAAGGTCAAAGCAAAAATAACAAAAGTTGTTAAGCCTGGCATTGTCTGTATGACATTTAATTTTTCAGAGACCAGGACAAACATCCTGATGAACAGGGAAGCCCTTGACCCCATTTCCAAAACACCAGATTTTAAGGTATGCGCAGTCAGAATAGAAAAAGAAGAGTCTGACTATATTGTGGAAGATCAGACCAAGTGGGGCGTTAAACGATCGTGCCGGTGGTCTGGGAAAAAAGGCAAAGACCAGAGCTGAAGTAAAGAATTGAGAAGGCTTTATGGATTTATATGAAAGACTAAGAGATGCCCTGAAAAAAGAAGTGCAAAAGCACAATCTGTCAGGGCAAAATATCAGCGTAAGATGCAAGGCGCTTCCAGCTTCAGAGGCAATAGGAAGGCCAGAGCATAATGACTATCCTATAGTAAAAGGCAAAGAAGTAATGGTTGAAGCCACTTTTCAAGGCGCAAAAGGGCAGGCATTTACAGACCAGTTTGAAGACGCGGATTATCTTGTTGATGACCTTTTAAAAATCGAGCTTAACTCAAATAAGAGAAGGGCTGGTTTTATATCCGGCCTGAATGCTGTTTTTAGATTTCTTAATCTTTGCGATAAAACGATTCACTGCAAAGACAAAGAGCCAAAGACCTGTGCAAGTAATTTGGTAGAAACTATTGGCGCAAACAATATTTTTATTGTTGGTTATCAGCCGAGGTTTATTGAAATGCTTGCGCCAAAGCATAGCATCAGGGTTGTGGATATGGATCAGGATAATATTGGCAAAAATTCTCCAGGCGTTGTTATTGAATCGCCAGAGATGACTCCTGACGCCATTAAATGGTGTGATTTAATATTTGCCACCGGATCGACCATTGTAAACGGGACAATTACAAAT
>JAZDIE010000282.1:0-7349 GCA_043805295.1 Pseudomonadota bacterium | reverse complement strand
ATTCCTCTGGTTAAAATCTTCGCCTTCCTTGACCTTGAACCAAATTGAAAGTTTTCGTTCAGGCACTAGTTACCCTATGTTTTTATTATACTAAAGGGATAGACTCCTTTCAAGATAACTTTTTTTGGTATTTCCTCCTTTTCTCTAGCTCTGATATGCTGTAAGTTGTTGTAGTCATGAAAAGAGTCATTCCTAAAACTATACGTCGCATCCTGCTTCGATCTCCAAATTGGGTTGGAGACGCGATACTCGCCACTCCTGCCATACGGGCAATCCGCAAGTATTTTCCTGACAGCGAAATCAGTATACTGGCAAAGCCGTGGGTTGCGCCAGTATTTGAACAAAGCCCTCATGTGGATCATGTTTTAATCTATGATGCTTCAGGGATTCATAAGGGCTTGAAAGGGCGCTTGCGTCTTATCCGGCAAATCAAGCGCGAGGGGTTTGATCTTGCCGTCTTATTCCAGAACGCCTTTGAGGCGGCGCTTATCGCGTTTCTGGGAAGGATTCCCATCAGAATCGGGTATGATACTGATGGCAGGGGGCTTTTACTTACTCATCGCGCAAAGGCTGTCAGGGGCACAAAATTCAAGGGTGTGCATGAGATTTACTACTACCTGGGGATCATCACTCCGTTCGGAATACCAGAGGATGGCGCTCACCTGACATTAAATCTGGACAAAGAGGCAGACTACAGGGGAGATAAATTGCTTGAGAAGTTTGGGTTTAATGCGAAAGATAAAATTGTTGGGATCAGCCCTGGCGCGACATACGGTTCTGCAAAGAGATGGTTTGCGGAACGATTTGGGGCATTAGCGGATAAGATTTATGATTGTTATGGATCGTCTATTTTAATTTTCGGCGCGCCTGGAGAAAGCGATATAGCAGAAGAGACAAAAAAGGCGATGCATACCCCTGCGGTGAATCTATGCGGTAAGACAAGTCTTTGCGAGGCAATGGCTTTGATTCGCAGGTGTTGTCTTTTTATTACAAACGATTCTGGCCTGATGCACATAGCCTCAGCTTTAGACGTTCCGCTTATAGCGATATTCGGCCCGACAAATTCAAAGACAACTGGGCCTGTTGGCGCAAAAAGCAGGATTGTGCAGGTTGCAGTTGAGTGCAGTCCTTGTCTTAAACCTGAATGCCCGACTGACCATCGCTGCATGAAGGATATTACGGTTGATATGGTGTTTGACGCTCTGTATAGAAAGGCGCTGGATGAAAATTCTGATCATTAAACTGAGCGCGATAGGCGATGTGGCGCATACCCTTCCTGCGCTTAACATACTCCGTAAAATCCATCCGAATGCCCGTATAGATTGGCTGGTGGAAGAGGCCGCGTCCGGCCTGATTATTGGGCATCCTGCAATTGACAATGTTATTATTTCCTCGCGCAAGACATGGATCAATAACATAAACTGCGGGGCGCTGACCTCTACTTTTAAAGAGGCGGTGGGGTTTATAAGCGCCTTGCGTTCGACAGAATACGATATTATCCTGGATTTTCAGGGGTTGTTTAAAAGCGGAATAATGGCCGCCCTTGCAAGGGGAAAGCGAAAGATAGGGTATGGAAAGACCAGGGAGGGGAGCCATTATTTTCTAAACGAGCGCTTTTATGATTACGATATAGAGCAACATGCTATCTTGCGATACATCAATCTTTTAAAGACCATTGGCATTGATGATATAGCAGATGAGATAACCTTTGGAATACCTGTGGCCGATTCTGACAGGCAAGCGCTTGATTCGCTCCTTTTGCAAAATGGGTGGACAAATGGCAGAGACATTATCGCAATCAATCCAATGGCAAAGTGGAAGACAAAGTTATGGCTGCCGAATCGATTTGCGGAAGTGGCGGATCAATTAACAAGGCGGCTTCAGGTATCGGCTGTGTTTACCGGAGGAAAAGTTGATAGAGACACGGTAGATTATATCCGTTCCGCCATGAAAGAACCCGCGATTGACCTGACTGGAAAGACCTCACTGCGTATGCTTGCCGCCCTATACCAGCGCGCCGCATGCCTAATCTCAACAGATACAGGGCCGATGCACATTGCAGCAGCTCTTGGAACGCCAGTGATTGCCTTGTTCGGACCTACAGCGCCGTGGAGGACTGGCCCGTTTGGTTTAAGACACACGGTTATTCGAAAAGCCATCTCTTGCAGTCCTTGTTTTAAAAAACACTGTGATAATATGATTTGCATGCAGCGGATTGAAGTTCAGGATGTGGTGGATTCGGTTATGCGTATTATGGAGAAAGCTCTGTCATGAAAGTACAACTTGGACTTGAAAGGCTCGTGACAGAGCCTGATTTTATAAAACTCCTTAATAACAAGCGGCTTGGCCTGCTTGCAAATCCTGCTTCAGTAGATAGCAACCTGCGGCATAGCCGCGACG
This sequence comes from Pseudomonadota bacterium, assembly GCA_043805295.1. GTDB lineage: Bacteria > Desulfobacterota > Desulfobacteria > Desulfobacterales. The sequence goes on along the minus strand of JAZDIE010000282.1, from coordinate 4,949 downwards.
TGATAGCTTCGGCGTTTCCAGGCCGGCTTGCCGCGCTTTTTGCCCCTCAACACGGGTTTCTTGCCGAAAAGCAGGACAACATGATCGAGTCGTCAGACGATTCAGACCCGTTGCTTAATATACCTGTCTTTAGCCTATACGGCCCGCGCCAATCACCTACAAAGGATATGCTCGATCTTATTGACGCGCTTATAATAGATATACAGGATGTTGGCACAAGGGTTTATACCTTTGCTTCCACTATGGCGCTTTGCCTGAAAGCTGCCCGTGAATCCGGCAGGGAGGTCTTTGTGCTTGATCGCCCTAATCCTATCTCAGGGCTTCAGGTGGAAGGGAATTGTCTTGATCCTGAGTACGTCTCGTTTGTCGGGATGTATCCCATACCTATGCGTCATGGACTCACAATTGGAGAACTTGCTCTATTATTCAATAAACATTTTAAAATCAACGCACAGCTCACGATAGTTCCAATGAAGGGGTGGGAAAGAGCTATGTGCTTTGAGGATACAGAACTCACATGGGTCATTCCATCCCCTAATCTTCCGTCTCCAAATTCGGCTATTGTCTATCCTGGGCAGGTCATATGGGAAGGGACAAACGTGTCAGAAGGCAGGGGCGCTACACTCCCGTTTGAGCTGTTCGGCGCTCCGTTTCTTTCAGCAGCGTTTTTGAAAAAAATATCAGGGGATATGGAATTGCCGGGAGCGCGCTTAAGAATAGCTGGTTTTGAGCCTACATCCAACAAGTGGCAGGGGAGCCTATGTCGAGGTTTTCAGATACATGTAACTGACAGAACAGCCTTTAAACCTTACAGGACTTCGCTTAGCCTGCTTCAGGCTATAGTCACTGCATGCCAAGGCGATTTTGCATGGAAGCAGCCGCCTTATGAATATGAACATGAAAAGCTCCCTATTGATATCATACTCGGAAGCAGGGCTGTGCGCGATGCGATTGAGGCAGGGGAAAAGATCGAGGATATCGAGTCTGGCTGGGCTGAAGGTGTGGATGAGTTTTGTAAACTGCGGGAAGAGTATCTGCTATACCGATGACACCGTTTGTAGGGGTTCAACATATTGAACCCTTACGTAAAAAAACGACAAACGGTCAGATGGGTTAATAAATGACAAAATACGACCCAGATAAGCATCACCGTTGTTCAATTCGATTAAAGGGATATGACTATTCACAGGCTGGATTGTATTTTATAACCATTTGCACGCAAAACAAATTGTGTTTATTTGGGGGAATTGAAAACAGGGATATGATTTTGAATGATGCTGGGCAAATGGTTGAGCGCCAATGGCAGGAATTGATTTATCGTTTTGATAACATCAGATTACATGAATTTATCGTTATGCCCAATCATTTTCATGGAATCATTGAATTTGTAGGGGTGCCCCTTGTGGGTACCCGAAATACAGGGGGCACCTACAATACAGGAATAGGGCAACCACAAGGGATTGCCCCTACGGTTGGGGATGTGGTGGGGGCATTTAAATCATTGACCGCCAACGATTACATCCAGAACGTCAAACAAAATAATTGGCAACCGTTTAACCAAAAATTATGGCAGCGCAATTATTACGAACATATTATCCGTAATGAAAAAACCTATTTTGAAATATCGGAATACATTCAAACCAATCCCCTGAAATGGCAGGAAGACAAATATTATGGATCGTAGGGGTTCAAAATTTTGAACCCCTACGATATCAAAGCTGGTGGAGAATAGGAAAAAATGAGCAATCCGGAAAACTGGAAAAGGATGATGTTTAAGGGGCGTAAGGTCTATCTCCTTGTGGACGAAAAAAATAATCCTCTCTTGCGCAGTCAAAAGGCGACAATCAAGTACCAGGTAGACCATGATTATGAATATAAAGTATCGCCGCAAGCAGTGACAGAGATCGACACTGAGAAGCTGCTAAAGCAGGGCACGGCAAAAAAGCCGATACCGCAGAAGCAGCAGCCCATACCAGAGGGCGCGATAATTATTTACACTGATGGCGCGGCATCGGGTAATCCGGGGCCTGCCGGGATAGGCGTACACTTTAGATGCGGTGATAAAGAAAAAGAGATATCTAGCTATATTGGCGTTGCGACAAACAACATCGCTGAACTTACCGCCATCAAGACAGCGCTTGAACAGCTTAAAGTCACTAACTTGCCGGTTCGAATTCACACAGACAGCAAATACTGCCAGGGTTTGCTTATGCTTGGATGGAAGCCAAAGGCTAATAAAGAACTGGTTGAATCGATCAAGCATCTGATGCGCAAGTTCAAGGACATCATGATACTTAAAGTGGAAGGGCACTCAGGCGTGCCTGGAAACGAGCGGGCGGATAAGCTTGCAAGGACCGCTGTTGAAACCAATATGGCTTAGTAAAAAACTCACCTGCAAGTCATCCGCTTTTTGCTATGTTATAATTCATCAATAACCTGCTCAAAGAATTCCATAGGGGCGCCGATACGCTTTCCATTCTCATCATAAGCAGAAACCTCATCCCCCTCTGCTTTAATCAGCAGATTTTTTCCTTGTATCTGTTTTTCTTTTTTTACGACTATCTTTTCGTCATGGCTTCTTGAATCAATCCTGTAATGTATGCCATCAGCCTGTTCTTGAATAACAGCGATTTTTTTAGAGCTGTAAATGATTATCTGGTAGAGGGTTTTGGTGGCGTCAGCCAATTTGGACGCTATTGAATTTATGTCTTTGGCGTCAGGGGTCTTTGCTTTTATTGTTTCTACTATTTGGCTGGCGGTAAGCGTTTTACCTAATACGACATGGGCAAACTCAGCATCTGAATAATAGTCCTTTAGCAGTTCCCTTACTTTAGGCTTGTCGCCTACATTGCTGTACGCTATAAAATGCGCCTTCAGACCTTCCAGCTTTTGTATCAGATGCGGATCAGGATTCTTTGAGATTATGAATTTGCCTAAGTTACGGGTCGCTATACTTTCGAGCTTGCAGGCGTATCTTTCAACAAGTTTGAAGTGCTCTTCATCATAGTCAGGAAAGAAAATAGCGGCATTATGACCCGATCCGCTTTGTTCAGGATGAATCTCCAGCACATCAGCCTCATTATATTCCCTGACAATCGACCGTAAGCGCTCCATTTCTTTTAAGGTATGATGCCATTTAATAGCCTCTTTAAGCAGCATATCCCTTTCTATGGCAGGTATTTTTTTAGGGACATAGCGGTAGACCTCTCCTTTGTTTACAGCGGCAATCGCTGCTTCAATATCAGCGTAACCAGTGATAACCACCCTTATAGTCATGGGGGAAATCTCTTTTGCTTTTGCCAGCAATTCAAAGCCAGGCATCTTAGGCATTCTCTGATCCGACAGAATCACCGCATATTCTTTTTCCTTGAGCATGGCCAACGCCTTGTCAGGGTCATCGGTTGAGTCAACCGTAAAGCTTTTCCCAAGCACCCATTGGATAGTCTCCAGCGCGTCAGGCTCATCATCCACGAAAAGTATTGGATAGTCTTTGTAATTGATGTCTTCAAACATTTGATTCCATCCTTTCTAATTGCTTTTGATGCAGAGGCAATTTCACGACAAATAATGTTCCGGCGTTCTGCTCACTTTTAACGTCAATTGTTCCGCCATGCTCCTTGACGATTCTGTGGCTAATGGTCAACCCCAGGCCGGTTCCTTCCCCCACATTTTTTGTTGTGAAAAACGGGTCAAAAACCTTGCCTGCCACCTCGGCGGGCATGCCTGCGCCGTCATCTTTTACAATAATCGTCACAAACCCTTCTTCACTTGAGGTGTTTATCCAGATATTGCCTGATCCTCCTTTTTTGTCGTCGCGCGCTTTGATCGCATGAACAGCGTTGGATAAGAGATTCATGAACACCTGGTTAAGTTGCTGTAGATCGGCTTGAATCGGTTGAATCTCGCCATACTCTTTGTGAACTTGAATTTTGTCTTTAAATTGATGTTCCAGCATAACAAGAGTGTCGTCGATTCCCTCATGTATATCCACATAGCTCATGCCTTCCTGGTCTTTCCGTGAAAAACTGAGCAGGGAATCAATAATGCCTTGTATGCGGGCGGACATCTTCTTTGCCTTGGAGAACGCCTGCGTAATATCCGGTACGTTACTACCCTGTCTGACCCTGGACGCTTCCTCTTCTATCATCTCAAGGCAGTTGTTCATTACAAAAAGCGGGGTATTGATCTCATGCGCCATGCCAGCCGCCAGTTGGCCGACAGAGGCCATTTTAGCGGTATGAACCAATTGCGCCTGGGCGTCCTTGATCTGTTGTAGCGCGTCAGCCAATTCTATGTTTTTTATGTTTAATTCAGCTTGAAGCTCCCTGCTTGAAAGAAGCGACTCAACCACCGCGTTTAGCTCCTTTGGATTGAACGGCTTTGCAAGGTATTGGTCTGCCCCGTGCTTGAGGCTATCGACCTTGTCTTCAAGGCTAGCCTTGGCGGTCAGCAGTATAAAGGGTATATGACGTGTCCGCTCGTCTTCCTTTATATGAATCAGGAGTTCATGCCCGTCCATCTCAGGCATCATCACGTCTGATATGATCAAGTCCGGCGTTTTTTTATTGACAGCCTCAAGCCCTTCTCTGCCGTTGTAAGCGACAGTCACATTGTATCCGTCCGCAAGGCTCATTGCAATATTCGACGCGAGATCACGATTGTCTTCAACTACCAGGATGTCCTTTTTTCTATCGTCTTTGCTATATTGCGATATATAGCCTCCCCCCTGTACAAGGTCTGAAAGCTGAACCTGAAGGAGGCTGATGGCGGCCTTGTCCTCGCTGCTCATCATCCGGCGCTCTTCGCGCCTTCGCTCATCATTGCGGCGGTCGGTGGTTCTTTGCTCCACAGAACCGTCAACTGTCTCAAACAGCAGGTCTTTGATGATTTCGTCTTTGGCAAGGTGAGACTTCCCCTTTGGCAGTCTCACTCTAAAAAGAGTCCCTTTT
>JAZDIE010000281.1:0-6640 GCA_043805295.1 Pseudomonadota bacterium | reverse complement strand
CAAAACCATAAAGGTTATCATAATTACAGGAAGGGCCACAGACAAAGCCTCAATAGAAAAAGCGACACAGCTCGGAGCAAACGATTTTCTGACCAAGCCGCTTGATTACGAAAAGCTGGAAAAAGAGGCAATTCCAAAGATAGGCGCACAGCTTTTTGAAGAATTTCGCATAGAAGCGGACGAAAATAAGCGGTTATATGAAGAGTTGAACAAAGGCGTGCTGCGGACAATCACTGTCCTTGCAAAGGCGCTGGATGCAAGAGACGCATATACATACGGCCATTCCGAACGGGTTTCCCAATACTCAGTCGGTATCGCTAAAATCATGGAGTTCTCTGAGGAGGAGATTGAGACAGTGCGCATAGGGGGTCTGCTCCACGACATTGGAAAACTTGCAATCTCAGACGAGGTGCTGCGAAAACCTGGCAGACTGACAAAAGATGAATATAATGAAATTAAAAAACATCCTCAGGAAGGGGCAAAGATTCTTGAACCAATACCGCAACTTAAATATATAAACGATATCGTGCTTCACCACCATGAGCGTTATGACGGCTTTGGTTATCCTGACGGCATCAAAAAGGAAAATGCCGCTGATATGGCAGGATCTTTCCTCGGCAAAGGGGTCAATCCAATGGCGCCCTGGATTCTTGCGGTTTCAGACGCCTATGACGCCATAACATCTCCACGACCTTATCGGGAAGCCCGTTCTTTTAAAATCGCTCTTGAAGAGATTGTCAAAAACAAAGGCACTCAATTCGATCCCCAGGTCGTAGACGCTTTTTGCCAGTATTACGAAGAGAACAAACATAAATTTGAACCTGTTCAAGAATCATCTTCTGACCTTCATGGTTATCCAATTTTATTTGTTTCCGATAATGATCTGGCCATAAATCAGCTTAGCAACAGCCTGCAAAGTTATTTTACGATCAAAACAGCCAGGGACATAACCCAAGCAACAGAACTTATATCCGCCGGAGAAAAATTCTGCCTGACTGTCCTTTTTCAGCCTCTGTCAAATACAATAGCACAAGGGCTGCTGAAGGACATACGCGCAAGCCAGCTTCCATGCCCGACAATAGCCTTGCTCAACAATGAAGATATGGCTAATTACGACGAGGTACTCAATAAATGCCAGGTGCTCAGATATGCGTTTTCGCCATCAGAGCCTCAGCCGCTTAAGATAGAACTCACAAAGCGGCTCGAAAATGCAATCGAAAAGTTGACAAAAAACTCTCCGCCGCTATAATGGCTTATCATGTTTGGAAAAAGCCCATCATCTGATAGCTCTTGTTTTTTTATCGCCAGAGAGGGAATGCCTCTTGTTTTAGCGCTGGCATTAGGAGGTGTTTTTTGCGCGTTCGTCGGATGGGTTTGGCTAACGATTTTTTTCGGTCTATCAGGAACTTTTGTCGGTTTCTTTTTTAGAGACCCCAAGCGCGTTCCGCCAGAAGACCCTACTGCTTTAATTTCACCTGCTGATGGCAAGGTTATAGATATAAAAAAGGTGCCCAAAACCCCGTTCGATGATTATAGTATGATAAAAATAAGCGTTTTTATGTCGGTTTTTAACGTACATATAAACAGGGCGCCCTTTGATGGAAATAGTAGAAGATGTTATATATCATCCAGGGAGATTTTTTTCAGCCAACATGGATAAGGCATCAAGCGAGAACGAACATAACGCTATAAAAATACGCACAGAAAGCGGACAGGCGTTTTGGGTAGTGCAGATCGCGGGACTGATTGCAAGAAGGATTATCTGCTACCTTAAACAAGGCGACAGTGTAACCAGGGGAAAGAGGTTTGGGCTTATATGTTTTGGCTCAAGGCTTGATCTCTATTTGCCGGAAGATACCAGGCTGGCGGTTGCGCTTGGGGATATAACCAAGGCCGGCGAAACAATTATAGGATATATGCCATGAAACGACGAAAAAACCTTAAAAATTCGGATAAAAAACGTGGAATATATATTTTGCCTAACCTTGTGACATCAGCCAACCTTTTTTGTGGCTTTTACTCAATAGTCGCTGCGATGCAAGGACATTTTGTTAAGAGTTCAATAGCCATCATGGTCGCTGCAATATTCGACAACCTGGACGGAAAAGTGGCGCGGGCCACGCGCAGCGAAAGCCCTTTTGGCGTTGAATACGATTCATTGTGCGACCTGGTTTCTTTTGGAGTAGCTCCGGCCATGCTGGCGTATCTTTGGGCGTTGAAGCCGTTTGGAAGATTGGGATGGTTAGCCGCGTTTCTGTTTGTTGCGTGCGGCGCTCTTCGCCTTGCCAGGTTCAACACTCTAAAAAATACGGTTAGCAGTGAATACTTCCTCGGACTTCCAATCCCCGCGGCAGCAGGAATGATAGCAACCACTATTCTTTTTTGGTATAGGATGGGAAAGATTGATGCCAGCCGTAACGTGGTCTTGCTGGTAATGATATATGGACTTTCATTCTTAATGGTAAGCGCTATCCGGTATTACAGCTTTAAAAAATCAGAGCCTGGCAAGGGGAGGCATTTCAACACATTAGTGACAGTGGTATTGATATTAAGCTTTGTGGCGTATGAACCAAGTATTGCGCTGTTTGGCATAGGCCTGATCTATATAGCCTCAGGGCCGGTCAGCATTTTAATAAAACAATTACGGCCATCTAAAGTGGCGCAACCTGATAAAATTCCAGAAGGACTAGTATGATATGGGACACACAATAACTGAAAAAATACTGGCAGCCCATGCGGGGAAAGAGGCAGTACATCCGGGAGAGTTGATCAATGTTCGGGTTGATCTTGTGCTTGCAAACGATATCACTGCCCCGATCTCTATCAAACTATTAGAGAAGGCGGGGATAGATAGAGTGTTTGATTCTGAAAAGATCGCCCTTGTGCCAGATCATTTTGTGCCGAACAAGGACATCGATTCCGCTATGCAGGTGCAAATACTCCGAAGGTTTGCCCAAAAACATAAAATCTCCCATTTTTTCGAACTGGGAGAGATGGGTGTTGAGCATGCGCTTCTTCCAGAACAAGGGCTCACGCTACCAGGAGATGTTATTGTCGGCGCAGACAGCCATACATGCACATACGGCGCGCTCGGCGCATTTGCAACCGGTATGGGGAGCACGGATATCGCTGCTGCAATGATTACTGGAGAGGTATGGTTAAAGGTGCCTGAGTCTATGAGGTTTGTGTTCTCAGGGAAACTTGGGAGATGGGTTACGGGAAAAGACTTGATCCTCTATTTAATAGGCGATATAGGCGTAGACGGTGCCTTATATAGGGCTATGGAGTTTACAGGCGAAACCATTGATTGCCTTGGGATGTCAGACCGTATGACTATGGCCAACATGGCCATAGAGGCGGGCGGAAAGAACGGAATCATCGCGCCAGATGCGATTACACAACAATATCTTGAAAAAAGGGCAAAAAGACCGTATCAGTTCTATGAAAGCGATGATGATGATTCTGATTACGTTATTGTAAAAAAATACGATGCATCAAAAATAGAGCCGCAAGTGGCATTCCCGCATCTTCCTGAAAACACCCGCCCCATATCCCAGGTTGGCACAGTCAAGATTGACCAGGCGGTTATCGGCTCATGCACAAACGGACGGCTGGAAGACCTCAGGCTTGCGGCCAAAGTGTTAAAAGGGAGAAAGATTCATCCAGGTGTACGGTTGATTATTATTCCCGCAACACCCACAATCTATCGCCAGGCCATGGAAGAAGGACTTTTCAATATCTTTTTGGATGCATCAGGGATAATCAGCCCTCCCACCTGCGGGCCTTGCCTTGGAGGGCATATGGGAATACTTGCGGCTGGAGAGCGTGCTATCGCCACCACAAACCGGAACTTTGTAGGCCGCATGGGGCATACAACAAGCGAGGTCTACCTTGCCAATCCTGCTATCGCCGCTGCGTCGGCAGTGCTGGGGAGGATTGGAAGCCCAGATGAATTATGATGACGGATTCGCAAAAAGTCCCTTGCGATAAAAACGACGAAATTGGCAATAATGTCGGTAACAACCCGCGGTGTTAAGTTGTTATGTCCTACGAAAAACAGAGGAGAGAATGTTATGCAGACAGCTAAAGAAAAAATGACTGAAGTAATAAAGTTTCAACCGGATGATGCGTCATATGAAGAGATCTTGCGAGAGTTAGCATTTAAACGTATGGTAGATAGAGGACTGGAGGATTCAAGAAGAGTCCGGGTTGTTGCAAATGAAGAAATACAGCAGCGCATTCACACATGGCAAGAATAAGATGGACAAATGAAGCCGAGAAGTGGCTTCGAAGCATTCGCGACTATATAGCTCAAGATAATCCGACTGCAGCTCAGAGAGTTGTCTCTGCAATTTATGAAAAAGTCCAAGTCCTCAAAGACTTTCCAGAAATAGGATATAAGTATAGTACAGAGGCTGAGGGGGAGATACGAATTCTTCTATATGGTCACTATCGAATTGCTTATCTCATCAAAGACAAGGATTTGATAGATATTTTAGGTATATTTCATAGTGCGATGGAAATCGCCAGATATTTACCATGAAATACCGTTTAGGCTGAAGGGCGAAGACTTTTAGCAAGTTAGGTTTTCATCATTGGGAAGGTGAAGATAGACTTTTTATTCTGTCATTGCCCGACTTGATCGGGCAATTTAGTATTGCACCGATGAAGATAACTATGGGCTTAAGAAGGACAGGGGAAGGCCGCGCTTTTTTCGGCGTACGACTTTTCCCTGCCTCTTAGCCTTGGTGTTACAAATCCTTCAGGAAAGGCAAAGTTCATGAAATTCGAAGGTAAAACCTGGAAATTTGGCGATAACATAGACACTGATCTTATCATCCCAGCAAGATATCTAGTCACATCCGACCCTGACGAACTTGCTAAGCATGTAATGGAAGACGCAGACGCAGAGTTTTCCAAAAAAATTGCTTCAGGCGATATTATTGTCGCAGGCAAAAATTTCGGTTGCGGCTCTTCCAGGGAACATGCGCCTATCGCCATAAAGCATGCAGGAATCGCGTGCATAATCGCAGAAAGCTTTGCCCGCATTTTTTTCAGGAATGCTTTCAACACTGCCCTTCCGATCTTTGAATCACCAGAGGCGGCACAGGGTATTCAACAAGGCGATATAGTATCTATAGACGCAGACACAGGCGTAATAACTAACAAAACCACAGGCAAGGATTTTAAGTCTGCCTCTATTCCTGAGTTTATGAAAAAGCTTATTGAGGCAGGCGGCTTGATCCCGTATGTCTTAACAAAGCTATCCATGCCGCTTACGCGGCAACCTATAGGAAACAAACTTGATTGAGTTCGTTAAAAAATCCCCTCTATCAAGAGGGGTGGACGCGAAGCGGACGGGGTGTGTAAAAAACAAGACTGAAAAACAATCGGGAAAAATACTATTATCTGAACCCTTAAAGGGCTTTAGATAATATAAAGTTAATTGTTGAGATTGATATAAAGAATCACGTCTTAAAAAAGACATGGTGAAAAAAACGACTACCTATTGGAATTTGATGTCAAGCTTATGATATGCTGCGAGGAGAGATGATGATCGTTGCCAAAGATATTGATCAATTTATTGCTGCAATTGGTGCTAAGGAGCCAACCCCGGATAAAGAGAATTACTGGAAATGGAAGGCAATATTCAAGCGGTCGAACTATTTCCTTTTTCACGGTAAATTCATGATCGTAAAGATTAGCCGAAGCAAGACCCCATTTTGGGGAGTTAGTAAAGAATTTATCGAGGGGGGTAGTCGGTTAGCGTCACCTGTGATATAATACCTCGGTATTCTTTTCGTGTGAAAGGAGTTTCCGTGGAATCGATATCTCTGGTAGCAGGTCGCGATTATCCCAACACTTATCGCGGTTTCGTTGAGATGTTTTCCGATAATGCAGCTTGCGCGGCTTACCTATCGACAAATTCAAGAGAGCAACTAAGCTGAACCTAACCCAACGCTCCATAGATGTCATACGCCTTGCGGTGTCCGCTTGTGGTCCCGTGCATGGTGCTGGTGAGCTTGTCGTCGTTATGCCCGAATAAAGGATATATAGAGCTATGCCGACCATATCAATGTTTTACGGACTCATTGTGCGGATGTATTTTGCTCCAGGCGAACACAATCCTCCTCATTTTCATGTCTACTACAACGAATACAAAGGAACTGTAGATATTCGCACCTGTGAGATGTTGGACAGTGATCTGCCGAAAAAACAGATAAGGCTGGTGTTGGCCTGGGCAGCATTGCATCAAGATGAACTAATGGCGAACTGGAAACTTGTTATGAATGGAGAAGAACCATTCAAGATTCAACCGTTGCAATAAGGGGGTAGTTATGTATCCATCTATCTGTGAGGTGACACCCAACAAGGATTTTTCACTTAGCGTTGTTCTGGATACTGGTGAAAAAAGGCTTTTTGATATGAAGCCCTATTTGAATTTTGGAGTATTCAAACGAATACAAGATTATGACAAATTTAAACGTGTCAAGGTTGTATTTGACACGGTTGAATGGGATGATGGCGTTGACCTTGATCCCGAATTTATTTACACAAAGAGCGAACCCATCAACAGGGCATAACGAATAAGGATAGATTGTGCGAAGCCACAATCTTATCCTGTGGTTGGACGAGCCTG
>JAZDIE010000280.1:0-2815 GCA_043805295.1 Pseudomonadota bacterium | reverse complement strand
CACACCTTCTCAATCAGCGCATAATTCTCAATACTGTTTAAAACCATATTACCCTTGTAAAGGGTAATTGCCTTGGGATCGGGCTCAAAAGCGATGATAAATCCTTCTGGCCCCACAAGTGAACGTGCGAAAAGGCTTATGTACCCAATATTTGCGCCAACGTCGGCAAAAATATCTCCCGGCTTTAACAATCTTTCCATGACTCCCCTCACACCAAAACCATAGTAATTTGTGCTGGCCATCATCCATTGATAATAATGCTTATGGTTTAGTTTGATTTTAAGCTGGTTAGGCGCACTCGGTAATACATAAATGTCATCTTTTCTTCTAAGGATTCCTTTAAATAACCAGAGAAGCCTGTAAAAACCTTTCAGATAAAATCTCATCGTGAAGAATTTGATAAAATTAAGAAGCATACTCCAACCCTATTGATCATCCTCGGCCACCGACTGTGAAGGCAGACCACAAAATGAATCGAATGCCCATAACATGGGATGGTAGTTTTGCTTCCTCGAATACCGATATGCCAACCCGAAGGTTATCCCACCGCAGCATCCGAACTCGGCATAATCGCCGTTAATTCCGTTGAAAGCTAACGCTGTAAATGCCCGTTGGAAGAAAATCCTACGCCCCTTGTATTCATGATAGTGAGCATCTTTCAAGAGAGGCGAAACATATTTCCTGAACATCCTTCGCATTCGCCTCGGGACATACTTCCTGAGAATTTCTTTCATGTTAGATCCTTGCTTTAAGTATGGATGCCTGTGACGACTAATAGGATATTTCAAGAATCTGTTCTCACCTTTTTGATAGACATCAGTACCATTACTGGAAAAGAGCCGGGCAGGCTCGCAATCAGAAAGAGCAGGAATAACTTAACGCTTGGTGCAGTCCTCATAGCCTCCATGAGTTCCCTCAGCGCATTTCTTTTCTTGCCGAGCTGGATAAAAATTATCGCCCTCATCCTGTGCCAGAGCCCTATGTACGCTTTTAGTCCGGGAATCGTTGCGGAATCGGCGCTGCTGAGGAGTTCCCTTAGTGCGTTCTCCACCATATCAGGCTCTTGAGGGATCCGACCTGGACGGTCTGACACACTCTGCGGGTTGTAGTGAATGGCACATGGTTTTATTGAATAGGCAATCCGGAACTTTGTGGCAAGTCGTGCCCAGGTTAATAAGTCCTCGCCGGAGGTAATGCCGACCGGAAAGCCCCCGATCCCTATTATCGCTTTTTTTTCTACTACTACGGCAGAGCTAAAAACCGGGGGGTCAGACTTTGCAGCAATGTCGAAATAATTAACCAATACTCCATCTAAAAAGCCATCCGTCAGCCCCCGGACAATTGCCGGCCGCTGCCGGCCATCGGGAGAACGGAATAAATATTGCGTCGCAAATACCTTACAGGCGGCAAATTTTTTGCGGAGCCGGAGGATCGTTTCCAGAAAATCCGGTTTCCATTCATCATCAGCATCCAGGAAAGCAATGAGATCCGTCCTTGCTTCTTCGATACCGCGGTTCCGAGCAGCAGATACTCCGGCATTTTCCTGATGGACCATCCGTATCCGAGAATCCCCTATCGTAGCGACAACATCAGGTCCCTTGTCCGTTGATCCATCGTTAACAACGATGAGTTCATAGTCTCGGAATGACTGGACAAGCACAGACCGCATTGCCCGTTCGACTTCGGCTTCCTTGTTATAGAGAGGCATCACGATCGTGACAAAAGAGTGTTTGGGCATCGTCATCTATTTCCCTGCTGATGAAAGTCAGTATTCGTACCCGTCATGGTCTCGTGCACAAAAAGTATGGGACCTATATAGCTATCACTGTCGAAGGTTGTATGCTCTTTGAAATACATATCAAAACAACGATACCCATGCTCGGCAAGAAAATAACGCACATCATCGCCGGTATATCCGAAGTCTTTCCAGGCATAGGGGTGAAGCTCACAAAATATTTTATCCACCGCCATCCTCTTCCACGGTAAACTTTGCAATACCGGCAGTTCTGCTCCCTCTACATCTATGATCAATATATGGATATGATCTATCGCATTGTTTTTGAGCAGACTTTCCATGGTAACCACATCAACCCTGTAACCCTGTCCCAGCGGTTCCTGCGTTATCTTGCTTTGTACCCCTAATTCGGAGATATACATACTCCCATTTTTATCAGATACCGCGACATTTTTGCAAATTACGATCTCTTCCAGACCGTTTAATTGGATGTTCCTTGATAATACCCGATATGATTCTGGGTTTGGCTCAACTGCCAGGACTTTCCCGCCCCATTGTCGCACTATCTTCCCCAGCACAACAGCATAGGCGCCATGGTGAGCGCCTATATCAACAACGATCGGCTTGTCCTTCAACTGCTCAATATAGTTGACAATAACATGGAACTGCACATAGTCAGCATAACGGACAATTTCCGAAAGACTCCTACCCCTGGGAAGCTTGAATTTCCGATAGCTGGGGAAAATTGTTTCGGGGACGAGACGATAGTCTTCGCCGAATACTATTATCCGTCTGCCTCCGTTAACGTACCATAAGAAACGAAGTATCACCATGCCGGCACGATACATAACAGCCTTTAGGCCTTGCCATAAACGCATACTTGTTTTCCTGCGTTACAAACTTATATGATTTTTCGGATAAAATAATTATCACAATTGTGCTTGGAGCATTACCCATTGATGTATAAATCCATAAATACTTTAGGATTAAAAATTACTCTCATTTCAACTATGACGGATCGTCGTTCATGGATAACAACATCTACCTTGGGAAATCGTTTTTTAAACAGTTCACATAATT
>JAZDIE010000279.1:0-4341 GCA_043805295.1 Pseudomonadota bacterium | reverse complement strand
TTAGTGCCTGAACGAAAACCCCATTTTTCGTAGATTGGGTTGATCCCGTCCAATATTTGTTGGGTTTCGTACCTCAACCCAACCTACGAAAGACAATGACTTATGAATGAAATTGCAGCAAGGGCGAAACCCAACAAAAGGTTCATCCGCGTTTTCGTTCAGACACTAGTTACAAGAGAAATTACATATTTATTTTCCAGTCGATCTCAATAGTCGGTTTCAGCCTGGAGTAAACACACCCCGTCTGCTTCGCAGACACCCCTCTTGTTAGAGGGGAATTAGAAAGAGATTGGAAAAGATTTAAGCATGTTTTTTCAAAAAGCTAAACTGTTACAAAAGGATCTATGCTTTTGCAAGAAGATATAACTATTCTCATCGTCGATGATTTTTTGGCAATGAGACGTCTTATCAAGAGAATCCTTAAGGATATTGGATATTTGAATATCTTAGAGGCATCTGATGGAAACGAGGCTCTTGAGGTTTTGCGCACAAAGAAAGTCAACCTGATATTAGCGGACTGGAATATGCCGAATATGGACGGTCTTGCCTTGTTGCGCAATGTAAAAGAGAATGTCGAGCTTAAAAAAATCCCTTTTATAATGATCACGGCAGAAGGGATTGAGGACAAGGTTGTAGAGGCTGCCAAGCTAGGGGTGACTAACTATATTGTAAAGCCCTTCACACCCCAAATTATAATAAGCAAGGTTGAACAGGCGCTTAAGGGGATAAAAGGATTGTGATGCTCTCTTATGCGGCCTTTTTTAGGTTTAGTCGTTCGCCCTTTTTAATACGTTCTATTGTAGGCGACCCATGATGATGCTCGCATTTAAATCTCACCGCGTCTGACTCCAGCATATAAAGCTCCATTGGCGCTCCGCATCTGAAGCAGGCTACCTGTTCCAGGGCTTGAGGCGAATGTGGATCCCAGATAAATTCTTTACTACACGCAAGGCAGAGGTATTTATAAGACCCTTTTTGCTGTTCGTTGTTTTGTCTGCATACTACGCTTGACCGGCATCTTGGGCATTGGGCGTCTATTATCATATTGGCCACTCCTTTTATCCATCAATCAACAGGCATTTACTTTACTTTTCGGCAAATTATGCGGTTTTCTTGAGCGGATTTTTTGCAGGCAGGAGCGGTTGGTTTAGACCTTTTAACTGTTAAGGATCATACTCGGCCCGGTAATCATAAGTCTTTCAGCTTCCAGGTTTCCTGCTAACGAGCAAGCCTTTCGAAAAGCAAGGTCAAGATTAGGAGGTCGAACCTGTGCGGAATGCGCGTCTGATGCTATAAAATCAGCGAGCCGTTCTTTAATAATCGTTATGCAACATTTTTTGGCAGCTCCGCCAAAAGCTCCGAGAAGGCTTCCGCCAGTAACCTGGCATAGTGCTCCGGCTTTGTGCATTTCCTTAAGCATTTTGATATCCCTCTGAATAGAGATATTCCTTTCGGCGTGCGCAATGATCGCCGTAATCCCTTTTTTAGAGAGCCGATTGATAAAGTTGATTGCTATGGCAACCGGTAATTGGTCAGGAAGCTCAAGGAGGAGATAGTGTCCAGAATCATTTAGCGTTATAATTTCGTTGTTATCTACCCCATCTATAACATCAGGGCTTAAACGCACTTCAGAGCCAGGCAGTACAGTTAATGGAATGCCGTGTTTTTCCAGATGTTGGCTAACTATTTTCACTGCCTCAATAATATTATTTTTGTTATTAAGGTATAGCCCATTTGCAATATGGGGGGTGGCGATAACTGTATCGACGCCGCTTTGCACGGTTTTGCGCGCCATAGCAAGCGACTCTTCGAGCGTGGCAGGGCCATCATCGAGTCCTGGCAGGATATGTATATGGATATCAATCAAGGTTTTTTATCCCATAACTTAAGCGCTTTTTCGTAGATCTGCCGCTTTGAGATGTCATATGTGTTTGAGACAATTTCTACCGCCTCCTTTAGCGAGCAGTCCCCCTCGTTGCGGAGCCGGCAAAGTTGTTCAACAAAATCTTGCGTTAGCGCTTCACTTTGTTTGCCTTCTCCAATGTTTCCTTCAACAACAAGCGTACACTCTCCTTTGACCACACCCCGATCTTTCAGAATGGCCAAGAGTTCGGATATCTTTCCTCTCAGGATTTCTTCATGGCACTTGGTAAGCTCTCTTGCAACTATGGCCTTTCTGTCACCTATAACCTCAACAATTTCTTTTAAGGAGCTAATAAACCGTACCGGAGATTCGTACAAAATAAACGTTCTGGGATCTTCCTTGAGCGAGCGGAGCAGTTCGCTTTTTCTGGCTTTTTTGCGCGGTAGAAAACCCAGGAACAAAAAACTATCCAACGGCAAACCAGAGACGCTCAGGGCGGCGATTGCAGCGCACGCGCCAGGAACAGGGACTACTGTAATCCCTGCGTCAATCGCGCTTCGCACAAGATAATAACCAGGGTCTGAGACCAAAGGAGTCCCTGCATCAGATGTCAGGGCAATGCTTATCCCTTTGTCCAGTCTTGATATCAATTTGGGGGTTACTTTCTCTATATTATGTTCATGGCAGGAGATCAAAGGTGTTTTAATTGCGTACCTGGTTAATAGATTTCGTGTATGACGTGTGTCTTCTGCGGCAATCAGTCCGACTTCGTTTAATATACGCAATCCCCTCAAGGTTATATCCTCAAGGTTTCCGATAGGCGTGGCTACGACAAAGAGGGTTCCGGTGGTCATTGTTAATACGCGAGATCAAAGGCGTTACGTATAAGTTCAATAGTCGTATGGCCATCGTTAGTTCTGGTATGAACAGCAACCACGTCAAAGCGGGAACTATGGCCGAGCTGTTTTGTTTTTTTAAGGTATTCAAGCGCCAGCATGGAAAGTTTTCTTCTTTTTTGGGGAGTTACAGCATCCTTGGGTAAGCCAAAACTATTTCCCATGCGGGTTTTTACCTCAACAAAGGCAAGGCATCCGTTTTCTTTGGCGATGATATCTATCTCGCCGAGCTTAGAAGAATAATTACGTTCCAGTATTTTATATCCTTTGTCTATTAAGTATGCAGTTGCTATTTCTTCTCCGTGCATGCCCACGCGTTTTCGATGCTCGGTCATTAATGCTTCCCTATCTCCACCTCGACAGGCGAGATAATAGTATAGTCTTGATCTTGTGGAATGACCGGAAGGATAATGCGGGTCGCCCTCCACCCTTGATACCGGAGAGACCCTTTAAAAGGAGGCCCTACAGAGATATTTCCCGTAAGCCGGATCTCGGACTGATTAAGTTCTTCAGGTATTGCAATAGGACTTCCTTCTTTTTCAGATATGATGTGTGTAAGTATGACGCATTCGTTTAGGGCATTCCCGCAGTCTTTGTGAATTTGTTTTGCCATGATTGCTATTTGTTCGTCGGAATAGTTTGAGATATCCTTATTTAAGAAATCAATCAGGCCGCCTTTGTTTTGCAGGATGGAAAGCAACTGGCAGGCGCCTGCTTCTTCACGATTCATTATAGCTGCTTGTGTGATATTATCGGAAATATCCTGAGGTTCTTTTTTAGACGGAAGTTCATCGTAGAGAGAAGACTTACGTTCCATAGTCCCCCTGGCTGTGAGACTTAACGCTATAGTCAAAAAAAGACCTGCCAGAAATAGAATTGCCGGCACGTAAACGTCGGCTTTGACGCGAAGCGCTTTTAATTCTTGCAGATCAGGAGATACCCCTGATTGAGCTGCTTCCATGTCCTGGATAACAGGATCAACATACTGCTTTGCGGTGAAGCAGGCCAAGGCCGCCAAGGCCAACATCATCAGCATGAGGGTCAAGAAAGTAATTGCTACGAATCGTTTCATCGCATACACCCTTTTCTTCAATACACAACGCGCCTTGAATCAGCGCCTGTGTATTTGTGTCGCATACGAGTGAGCCTTTGTTTTTAAAAATAGTTTTTACGCCGTTGATAAGCGAATCAAGAGAAACCAGGCCGGTTGCCCGTGCCAGCCCTCCGCACATGACTATGTTGGCAATGCGTATATCTCCGATTTTTTGTGCGATCGTGTTCGCCGGTATATCAATGAACCGTACTTCAGCGCGCCGTGATTGCCAAAGGCAATAGAAAGATGTGCTGTTGCGTTTCGATGGCCGTGACTCTATCAAGTCACTGTTGAGTAGCACGATCCCGTTTTTGGTTATCTGTTTTTGAAATTTTAAAAAAGAGGGGGTGTTCATGAATATTCCGATATTTGAGTACGATCCAACCGGAGATGCAATAGTCTTGTCGCTCACGGTAACCGTACAGTTTGCCGTGCCTCCCCGCATCTCAGCGCCATAAGCAGGGAGATATGTCACGTGTTTCTCTTCG
>JAZDIE010000278.1:0-8654 GCA_043805295.1 Pseudomonadota bacterium | reverse complement strand
ACAAAAAGCATATTAAAAATCCCCCAATAATCTTGCCTCGAATGCTAAGCCATTTTACCATGTTACGCTTTGCTAAAAACCTCCTGCTTCAGTCTATTCGGCGGGGAGCTTGTTTGCTACCCGACCCCCCTTGCCTCCAGGGCACGGATCTCAGATTCCCAATTACTTCGGTTCTCTTTCACCGACAAATCCGGCAAAAGACTCTTCCGTGTGCAGTTTACAAGCGCCTGTAGCGTCTGATAGCGGCGTGTGTCGAAAATGGCCGGAGGAATATGATCCCCAGTGATATCGAGAATTTCATCAAAGGCAAGCGCCCCTTTTTTCATCACTGCTTTGGCTTTCAGCTCTGATCGAAGAGAGGCAAAGCTTGCAGCGGAAAAATTTTGAGTTATTTCCAGAAGTTTTGTCTTTTGTTCCTTGCTGAGGTCTCCCTGGCAAACAGGGGTGATCATCCACGTCAGAAATTCGTCTCTGTCCGTTCCTTCCGGGTCAAGCACCGGAATAATCAGGTCTCCTACACGGCCGGGTCGTCTAATATCAGGGGAAAGGAGATGTATCCGAGCCGTCATCAAGAGCCAGACCACACGTCCTCGCAAGCGAGAGTCTGACATCATGGCCTGAATCTTTCCTGTAAGACGCCGTTCTGTGTCGTGCGCATCAGCGCCCACGCTGCCGAACTGAGTATCGGCCTCATCGACAAATATTAATACCTTTGAAAGTGCATCCAACACACGGCGGAGCCGCTCAAATATAACGTCTGTCTGTCCAAACCACTGACTCCGGATATTTTTTAAGACCAGAACAATCATGTCAACTTCGCTGGCAACTGCTTCAAAGATATAGGTCTTGCCGCTGCCAATTGGACCACAGACCGCTGCGCCGGACAAGGCATCGGCACCGGTTGAAGAGAAACGCGGGATCAGCTCTTTTCGCAGGAACTCCTTCAAGCGGCTGAAGCCGACAAGATCGTCGAGCCGATGAGATGGTTTTTTGAACTCCACAACGTCCTCGCCTAGCTGCGCCTGAATAAATGTTTCCACCTTTTCTGTCACATCCTGAGGAGACAAGGATCGCTCCTCGTAGCAAGACCCCATAAGCAGTTGTCGTAGCTCATGAATAGAAAGGCTTGCAGTAAATCTTGCCAGCTCTTTAATCGATCCCCATGACTTGACTTTTTTATCTGAAGGCTGGCGTTCGTCAAACCATGCAATAAAAGCTTCTCTTTCGTTTTGATCCGGTGCGGGAATTTTTATTTCAATCACCTGGGGCAAACGACTTACACGGTGGTTAATCAAACTTCTTGATTCAGACATTAGTATTACTGCGTCGCCACCGTTCATGAAGCCGGGATCGGAAAACCAATCCTGACAAATGCTCACACGATGCCGGTCGGCATCCGACAGCCGCAGAATTTCCCCTTCTGGAATCAGTATGTCGGCTGCTTCAATGAGAATGATAAGGTCTTCGGATAGCAAGGTTTTTTCACCTGCCAGTCCTCTCGAACATAAACATATCTGCCGAAGAAGCTCCAAGGCGACAGTCGGATTTCCGACTGCGTTTTGCAGGTTTGTTTCAAAGGCCTTGCTCATGATATCAAGTTCAGATCGGGTTTTTCCTGTCTCAAGCATTTTCTTAATTGCCAACGCATTAGCGTCCAGGCCGGTTCTCCACTTGAGCCATGCATCCTTAACCTTATCTCGGTCCGTGTCCTTGAGAAAACGTATGGGGCCGTTCAACTCGTAGATGAGGAGTATTCTTTTGGGGACATTCCATTTAGCGGCCAGGTAGTTTACAAGCGGCAGATACTCGATATGTCTGTTTTGCAGCGATCCGTCTTCAAGACCCTCAGAAAAGGAAAGCCCAAAAAGGTCATGGATGTTTCCAGTCAGAATTAGTGTTCGTGTCTGACCAGAGTTCAAAATTCGACCGGCGGTTTTTAGAAACTCATATTCCAGCATGATCATTATAAAGCTTCCATTATAGTTTGCCGCCAGCAAATGGTGGCGCTCTACAGGGATTTGTCTATTCCCCTACGATTCAGTTCAATCTCGTCCCAAAAACGATTAAACTCCTGAGGTGAATGCAGTACAGATGAATCAAATGCCGCCTGGCGAATAGCCAGACGCTGTTCAGCAAAAAGCTCAAGGTCTATTTCTTCATCCGGCTGGTATATTGGCGCAATCCTGTCATAAACGATTGTTGCGCCAGGACAGGAGCTAAAGCCCTCTGCTTGCCAGTTCCAATACTGGGAAAGTCCCACAACACGGTCTCCCACGTAGATGGCTTCATTCAATTCGTGGGTCACGATAAGAATGGTGCTTGCCGGAGGTGGCTCTCCTTTTTTTATGGCCTGGCAATTCTCCTGATAGAGCGTCAGAAGCATTCTCTGGAGTTCTTCCCGTGTCGCCTCATCCAGAGCGCCAAATGGTTCGTCCAGTAGAAGAATCTCTGGTTTCATGATCAACGCCTGTGCTACGGCAACGCGTTGCTGCATCCCTCCGGACATCTGATGCGGATAGAGCATAATGGCATCGTTCAGCTTGAGCTTGTCAAGCAAATCCGCAGCCTCCTCAAGGTGTTGCTTTTTTAGTTTTAGCCATTTGGCATAACAGAATAAACGATATGGCATCGAGGTTTGGTCAAGCATCAGGCCGATTGCTACATTTTGTTGTGCTGTCAGGAAGGGGAAAAGTGAGTAGCGCTGGTAGACAATACCCCTGTCGCGTCCTGGCTGGCAGACAAGCGCGCCCTTGTCCTTGCCATAAGATTTGACAATAATTTCTCCCTGACACGGAGGATGTGTGCCGATAATCGCCCTCAGAAGCGTTGATTTTCCGCACCCGCTCGGCCCGACAAGTGAGACTATCTCTCCACGTATGATTTTCAAATTAACATTATGTAAGACCTGTTTGGCGCCAAACCAATGAGAAATACCACAGCATTCCAAAACAATATCATGCGTTGACAAGATCATTGTTTCTCTCTGCCAAACCAGGGGAAAAAGGCCTTCTGCAATGCCATGAGGCCATAATCCACAGCAAAGCCAAAGGCAGCAAGTCCTGCGAGATAAGGATAAACTATGTTCATATTAAGTAATCTTGACTGAAGTCTGATACGGTAGCCGAATCCAACATCACTGACCACCATTTCAGCAGCAATCAGATAGACCAAGGCTGGTCCGATTTGCAGCCGGACCGCATCAAGCATTTTAGGCAGAATTGCGCGAATGATCACATTCCAGATTAACTCCAAGGGGGATGCGCCGAGTGTATAAGCCTTGTAAATAAGTTCTTCGTGTACTTCCCTGACGGCAAGGTAGATAGATTGTGAAAGCGTCGGAAGTATGCCAAATGCGATCATGGTTACATACATTTCGGTATCTGTGCCCACAAGCACAAAAAAAACCGCAAGCGCCGCTGTCGGCGGCACTTTAGCCAAAATGGACATCGTTGGCGCCAGGCATGCCTCAACCGTAGCAAAGCATCCCATCAAGAGTCCAAGACAAATCGCGCCAGATACGCCTAACAAAAGCCCCAACAAAAGTCTGAATCCGGTCGCCTTTGTATCAACCACCAACCACCGTTCGCCTGAGCGATCATTGATTTCAAGACACTTTACAACGCCTTTTCCCAACTGAGACCATGTGGGAATTGTGGTGTCGTCAGGGTTCAGGTTATGCTGCCAGCGGGAAACGCCAGTATAACAGGCGAGTAAGAACAAAACGGAAACAACACCTAAAACGATTTTCCAACTCTCTCTTATGGGGTTTCTGATCATTGTGGCTATAACTCAGATCAATGACTTTTCAGCATCTCTTCGATATAAGCCGGATCAAACCGTAGCGAGACATCAGACGCCGAATTTTTGTCCCCGTAACCAATAGAAGGAGTCTTTGGGACAATGTCATGGGTCACACAAAACTGTACAACCTTGTCCATAATGCTTTTTAGATTTGGCCCTTTGAGAATATTGAGACCGTCAGGCGGCGTGCTGTAAAACTCGGTTTGTTGAACCACTTTACGCATGGAAGTCAGATCAAGGTTGGAAAACTTCTCGCCCAACGCAATAAGTGTATCGTCTGCGGTTTTCAGATCAGCCATACGGCGGTTGATCGCATAAAAGGTATCAATAACCGCCATAGCAAAGGCCTTTCCTTTCGGAGCGTCGAGGGCTTCCTGGCCTAAAACGACCATATCTATAATTTCGCCTGGAATTTTTGTGGAATCAAACAATACCCTAGCGTCCTTGCGTTTATTCAGTGTCTCAAGAACAAAAGGGTTCCATACCACAATGGCATCAAACTCTTTTCTTTTCTGCTGCATAGCTGTCGCGGCAGCGGCAGGGTCCATATTCGTAAAGACATAGTCTTTTTCATTTTCCCCTAAAAGTTCGAGATTTCGGGTAAAACAATACTCGGAAACGGTTTTTGCAAGACCATATACTTTTTTGCCTTTCAATTGTTTTATGTCCGCAATATCGCCTGAGACAATACAAGCATCTGCGCCAAAGCTTGTTGATGTAGGCAGGATAGCGACCGATTTTCGGCTTAGGCTTGGGTTAAGCACATCCATATTTGTAATGCAGACAGCATCGCATTGTCCGGCCCCGTACATAACAAGACAGGAATCATAGTCAGCCTCCTTTAATACAATGTCTACCCCCCATTTTTCCTCGATAGGGCCTAGCGCCCCCTCTTTACCGTTGATCAGCTTGATCTCATGGGCAACACCGAATGTGCTCCAGGAAGGGTACTCGCTCCATGCAAGCGAAAATGACGGGGGCTGGTTTGTAGCAGCCACACAAACAAAAGCAGACATCCAGACGATAAAAAATAACATTACAACGCACAATCCTTTTCCAGCCTTAAACTTTGAATCCATCATCACTCAACCTCCTGTTCTAGCGGTTATGTAACTATAAAACTTCAGTCTATCCACCTGTTCTATTCTGGCAGCGGGCTGGTTTCCCTGGAATCAGCTATTGGATGACCAGAAACCCTTGAGGATGTGCCTTCTTTATCTGCCAGACCGATCAATGCGTCGAATTCCGAGCCGGCAGCCGATGTCCGAGCGTATTCGAGAAATTCAGCCTCTTGTCTTTTCATATCAGTACCGGCAAGCTCAGACGAAATCCTCGCCTCTGCCTTAACCTCCTGCCGAAGCTCTCTGAGCTGTTGGAGTTCCCTGGCAGTGCCGTCTTCGGCAATCCCGGAAAAGGCATCAGAAATTTCTTTTTCTTGTTTTGCGGTGATCATATCAGCTACGGTATCAGCGGCCTCTGCCTTAACGGCTTCAATTTCCCGGACCAATTCGTGCAGTTGAACCTTGTGGTTCGCTATTTTTTCACTATAGTCACGCACATCACTTTCAAGCTCTGCGATACGCGCCTGTTTTTCTGCCAGGGTTGAGCTGAAATCATTATAGGCGCTTAGACACTTCATGTAAGTCTCATCTTTTTGGATATCCGGCTTTGCCCTTCCGGCTTTCTGCAATGAATCTACACGCTCTTTCGCCTTTGCAAGCGCCCCCGCCTTCAACTGTTCCATCTTTTCTACTTCATGCGTGAGCGCCCTGATCTTGGCCATTTTGTTTTCCTGCTGGGCAATCAGCGCTGCTACAGCTTGTTTATACTGATGGATACGACTGGTCTTATCCCGTACAATCTCGTCGAATTTGGCTTTTACAACATGCGGATTTATATCCAGTATCCTGCGCGCTGCATCAATCCTTCCCGTAAGGAGATATCCGACTGCTTTTACCCAACGCTCTAACGCTCTAATCATAGTCCGTTCCTCCTTGTTTCATAAAAAAACAAAACATCAAGTGTTTGAAAACACTACTTCATCATTTCTACAACTTCCTCAAATTGCTGCAAGGATTCAATCAGCAACGCCTTTTTCCTAAGCAGTTTAAGGATTGCAAGGTCGGAAATAGCCTCAACCGTTCTAATGATAGAAGGCGGCAATACATCAAAGCGTGATTCAAGGATTTCCAGAATAGCAGCTTTGGCCTCTTGAAGTTTTCCTTGCTGCATTCCTTGCTGCATTCCTTGCTGCATTCCTTGCTCTATTAATGACTCGGCTACTGTAGGCATGATTTCACCTCCTATTCGTGACAATGCTTGTTGAGCAGCGTCCCGAATATTCTCGTAGCTAATATTTTCTTTTGGCGCTGCATTAACAAGGTAACGTAAAATTTTTCACCCCTACATCTATTCACCCTTTCCGTGTGAGGGCAATAAGCGGACTGCTATCAGCAATGCCTTGTTTTTTTGCATTGCTTAATTCATAGGGCGAAAGATTTTTCGCCCCTACATATTCTCTTGTTTTACCTGTTTGGCATTCGGATTTTCCTTGTCCGATTCCCATTGGCTGGGATTGATGATTATGTATTGCCGGATCAGGTTCAATTCGTTGTCATTGCGGATGATGTGCTCATAATAATTGCGTTGCCAAACATCATGAGTTGCGTTGTTTTTTCGTATCCATTTTGTAACGCCGATTTTAAACCCACGAATAATTGACCCGATTGTTTTTGACGTTCCATGTGGTTGTCGCATTTGTGGTAGGGGCGAAAAATTTTTCGCCCTTACGGTGGTATTTAACGCCTTGTTGATCAACAAAATCCCATGAGCATGATTCGGCATGACGATAAATTCATCCAATGTGATATGAGGAAAATGTTCATCAATCTCATTCCAACACTTTTGAACTATTCGTCCTGTATCGTTTAACACCATTGTCCCATTCGAAATATTCCCAAACAGGCATTCTCGGTTTTTTGTGCAAATGGTAACAAAGTACGCGCCTGTCTGCGAATAATCGTATTCCTGCAAGCGAATGGACCGACGATGATGGTTATTGGGATCGTATTTCATAATCTCTGACATTAATATGTAAGGGCGAAAGATTTTTCACCCTTACATTAATGGGGATTTTGTGATTTGCTTCATGATTTGCTTCATGTCCATGTATTCAACCCTATCATATCCGCCTCTTTTTGTCATCGCCTGGCTTGACCGGCTATAAAAAAATATCGCAATTTCTTTAAAACTTTTTAAAGCCAGAGATCTGACCAGTTATTTTTTAGCACAATATCCTACAGATTTAGTTTCGATACACATCGATTGCCGCGTGTGGATGCTAATTATTTATTGCAATAGAATTAAAGACTTAACCCTGGCTAAAGTTGTAATGCCGTTGTCCGATATATGATAAAAGAGTGAAATTTTTCGCCCCTACGGTGGATGTTAATGGCCATAATTTTATGGCATGCAGGTTGCTGGTTTTGTGGTAGGGGCGAAAAATTTTTCGCCCTTACAGAACAGGAGATGCGCAATATGAAACAACACACCCACAACACAGTCATAGCATGGCTCTTGATCGCCGGCATGTTGTTCATGCCGTGCATGTCATGCACGACCGCTTCAACGCCTCGGTCTTCCGCGCAACATACTGACATTGCCTCCAACACACACACACACACACACACACAATTTCCGCCGTCTGACATCCCATGCCCTACAGGGCTGAATAAAGAAAAAAACCTTTCAAAACAGATCGACTACGGCAAGCTTCCGCTGGCGAAATACCTTACGGTGAAGAATCGGGAAGGAGGTGGCGCTCCATTATCTAAAAATCCACAATTGGCCTGGGAGTAGCAACAGGCTATATTAATCCAAAAAAGGAGGAATGAAACATGTCTGATACAACTCATGAAGAAACGCGAAAAACAAGATTAATACGAGAAGTATGGTTGGTGTTCGTATTGCCTCTGCTTGCCGTGGCAGGAATGCTTACCATTATTTGCCTTCAAATGACTTCAACCGGCGTAGCAACTTGCAATAGCTATACCGAGACTTGGACAGCGATTGAGGCAACAGCTACAACTCAAACGGCGTATTGCTCTAACTCCTGTTTTCGATATACTGGCTGGAGAACCCTAACAAGAACCCCGAATAGTGTATGGGACTATACTCAGGGGCAGGGAACTAACTCCGATGTATATCCAGGCGTCACCGCGTGGGGAGACACGTCAGCAGGTTACGTCACAAAATGGGAAGTCCACGGTACCGTAAACTGACCTTGAACTATCTCAACTGTCTTGCTTCAACAAAGGAATTTGTGGTCAAGGATGAATCGATGATTATCAAAAGCGTCAGGCGTATCAGACGCATTGCAATTACAGCAAGTTGTCTGCTCGCTATCGGCATCTCGTCACTCATGGTTTTTAAACCCACGTGTATTACCTCCAAGATAAGGGCTATTCAGTTTGAGCGCGTAGCAAGGAGGTTTCCTCCTGGAGATATCAAACATAAACGCTTCAATGCAATGGCCAGAGCGCTATGGCAGGGAAAGAAGGAATATACTTTTCCACATGATGGGCCACCACGGCCAGGGCTGTGAAGAGCAAGGGGTAAACAGTAAAGAATAGTTTGGATGATGAGAATGCCTAACAAACAAAAGATATGGCGCTATCTAAAACAAAGGGTATCTATTGCATTGCTCATATTGACGGTCCTGTTTGTTATCTCAACCCTCATTTCCAGCGCATCTTTACACTGCTCACACATAGCAGTGCAGCCCTTTGGGCCAAGGATACAGAGGATGCCATAATGAAGGAGTAACAAAATGGCTTATCATATGACCCTGTCAC
>JAZDIE010000277.1:0-2226 GCA_043805295.1 Pseudomonadota bacterium | reverse complement strand
GAGTGCAAAGCTATGAGTCAATATCCATTAGGGATGTTGCGGTTGCTAATTTTTTGACACTGACTTCTTGTTGACAATACGAACGCCTTGTCATATACTGAATTTTAATTCATATCATGACAAATAGTTCATCACCGATGGAGATTTAAAATGAAAAATGGCAAACCTTCAAGAAAGGAACTGGAATATTTACGCCACCGTCAGGAAATTCTTCGGACCGCTTTAGAACTTTTTTCACAACGTGGTTTCCACAATGTCTCAATGCATGAAATAGCGACTGCCTCCGAATTTGCGGTTGGTACGCTTTATAAATTTTTTTCAAACAAAGAAGACCTTTACAGAAACCTTATAATAGATGTGTCGAACGTGTTTCTTTCGTCATTGATGTCGGCCATTGCAATGCCTGGGAATGAATTAGAGAAAATAAGGGCGTGTGTGGAAGCCAAGATAAAAGTCTTTATGGATAATTTAGATTATGTCCATCTTTATTTGGCTGAAACACGTGGGGCTAGTTTTAATATCAAGGCTGGGCTGGATAGTGACATAAAGGTACGGTATGAAGACTTCCTTCAGAAACTGGCAAATGTGTTTGAGAGCGGAATCAAGAAAAGAGTTTTTAGAAAATTTGACTCATACCTTCTTGCGGTCGCCATTGACGGTATTTCTAATGCACTTTTATTTCAACACATTGAACATCCTGATGCTCATCCGTTTGATGCAGATCTGATTATAAACATATTTTTTCAGCAGGTTTATGAAAAGGAAGATCTCAGAGATGAATAAATTCGTTGTCTTGATAATATCAGCCTGTTTGACCATTCCTCTCTCTCTTGCACAGATCGTCTGTGCCGCTGAGGGTGGGGACACATCTCTTACATTAAACAAGGCTATTGAGATGGCAGTAGCTAATAATACCATTATAAGACAGTCCATAGAAAATCAAAAGGCGGCAATCGAGGAGCAAAAAAGCGCCCGTGCCGACTTCTTGCCAAAGGCATCGGCAGGATATTCATATACGAAGCTGAAGGATGCTCCATACGCAATCCTGGGAGGGACACAGATTGATGTTGGAGATAATGATCAGTATCACTGGGATCTGACCTTGAGCCAGCCTCTTTTTACCGGTCTTGCGCTTTCAACGAAGTACAAGATGGCAAAGCTCGGAATCGACATAAAGGATGCAGAAAAGGAACAGGCCATTCTGGATGTGGTCAAACAGGTCAAGGCCGCCTATTTTAATATACTTCTTACGAAAAAATTCTTTGTGGTAGCCGACGAAGCGGTAAACCAGCTTGAGTCCCATGTAAGGGATGCGGAGAACTTTTATGAACAGGGGATGATCCCTTATAATGACCTGTTGAGGTCAAAAGTTGCTCTGGCTGATGTTGAACAGAACAGGGTAAGGGTTGAAAGTAATGTAGAGATGGCGGTGTCCGCCTTTAACACACTGTTGCGGATCGATCTTAACAGAAAAACTACTATTGAGGACATACCTGATATAGCACCGGGTTCTTATGACCTCACCAACTGTTTCAAAGAGGCGATAGAAAAAAGGCCTGAGTTGAAGGCGCTCCGTCTTGCGCTAAAGAATGCGGATCACGGGGTCACGCTTGCACAAAGCGCTTATTATCCTGAAGTCGATCTTGTAGGAAGCTATGAGCAGAACGGAGACAATCCTTCGGCCACGGAGAATGATTTCGGAAATACGCACAATACCAGCGTCACCCTTCAGGCAAGTTGGACATTTTTTGAGTGGGGCAAGACAAGGGCTGAAGTTAATAAATATCGTCGCAATAAATCCTCCCTTGTCGAAAAAACCAAAGGTATCGAGGACAGCATTAAACTCGAAGTAAAGAATGCCTTTTTAGATCTCAAAGTGGCGGAACAAAATATTCAAACAGCCAAAGAATCTCTTGTTCAGGCAAAGGAGAACTGGCGCATTACAAACCTGCAATACCAACAGCAAATGACAACGTCTACCGAGGTTTTGGATGCCAGGACATTCCTTACGCGGGCAGAGACAAACTATTACGGAGCTCTTTACGGATATATGATATCGCTTGCCGAACTGGAAAGAGCAGTTGGGAGAATGACCAACCAAGGGGAGTACACGCTTCATGGAAAACAAAACACTTAAAAAAGGAAAAACAGGTGCTATTATAGCGTTGACCGCCATTCTGATCTTTGTGGGATTTGCTGTCTTTAACTATGTCAAATATAAGGCTC
>JAZDIE010000276.1:0-8831 GCA_043805295.1 Pseudomonadota bacterium | reverse complement strand
ATAACCTTCTATGGACGCCTTGGCCACATCTTTGCGCAATAGCGAATTTAGCCGGATGTCTATAATGCGGTTAACCTCACGGGCAAGCACATGGGATGTGGTAACAAGGAGAGAAGACGCCAGCGCATCATGTTCTGCCTGTGAAAGCAAATCTGCCGCGACATATTCCGGATTGGCGCTTTCATCAGCGATCACTAGTATTTCACTAGGCCCTGCGATCATATCCACGCCTACTGTTCCGGACACCATTTTTTTTTGCAAGCGTCACATAAATATTGCCAGGACCAGCTATGACATCTGTCCTGGGTATAGTCTCAGTGCCGTATGCCAGAGCAGCAATCCCCCAGGCGCTCCCAGCCTTAAACACATCCTTTATCCCCACAAAGTCTGCCGCAACCAAAAGATGAGGATTAACGCTGCCGTCTTTGGCAGGAGGTGTGACCATACATATACTGGGGACTCCGGCTATGCTTGCGGGTATTCCTGCCATAAGAACTGATGACACCAGGGGGGTGGAGCCGCCCTTGCCTCCTGGCACATATATTCCCGCTCTATCCACAGGCCGGACAATCTGGCCGAGTATCTTGCCGGATGTGCTAGTCGTGATCCATGAATTCCTTACCTGTTTTTCATGAAAGTCGCGTATTGATTGCGCTGCATGCTTCAGGCTTACAATAAAAGACTTATCCACAACACGCTTAGCCGCAGAGATATCCGAAGGGGTAACAGCAAGCTGATCAAGGGAAAGTTCTGGCGAATCAAAACGGTTCACATAAGACATTACCGCCTTATCGCCGTTTTGCCTGACATCGGCAAGTATGCGAGCAACACGAGTCTCATCGCTTTTCCTAAAACCAGCGCTTCGCGAGACGATCCGGTTTATGCTTTTTTCAGCAGCAGGCGATGGGTAATTGAGTATTTTCATGACCATAGAAGTATAGAAGTACTTTGCATTATTCAAAATGTCAAGTCAGGGGTTCATCGGTCAAAATTTTACCTCTACGCCACTGGTAAATGTCCTACCCGTAGCAGGATTAAAATATTTAGTGGCGCCGCTTACATAACCATAGGAATTATAGTCTTTGTCAAACAGATTATCGATTGCCCAGAATACTTTCATTGCTTTATATTCATAACTCACTCTGGTGTCTGCTGTAACATAACTTGAAAGATTATTATCATTTGTCGAATCAATATAAGAGCGGCCAACATAGGTAGCGGCCAAATCCCAACTCACCCCAAACTCTGTAGCAAAATGCAATCCTGAACTTGCCTTGTGTATTGGTATATTGGTCAAATATTCCCCGCTATAACTTCCTGTTTCATTTTTTGCCCGTGAATACGTGTAATTCGCAAATCCTGATAGCCATTTAATTATTTTGAAATCCAAACTCGTCTCTATTCCCCTATGAGATGTTTTACCATAATTCTGGTATTTTCTGGTCGCATAATCATACCAGATCTCATTATCAAGCTCCATCCGGTAGAGGCTTATATCTGTCTTCAGAGATTCGTTAAAATAGTGGTGTAATCCGATTTCGTAATTTGTCGCTTCTTCTGGTTTTAAATCAGGATTGGCTGAGCTTCCATAAGTAAACATCTGGCCTATTGTTGGAGTCTTAAAGGACTGGGCATAATTGGCATAGACGCTGGAGTCTTTCTGATACATATACCCCAGGCCGCATCCCGGAGTTAATTTGGATATTTTTTTTCTCTTTGAATTACTTGTGGTTTTGCGGTCGTCAAAATCAAAATCTGCCTGATCGTACCTCACCCCTGCAATAAGGCGCAAAGCGTCAATAAGCCTGATTTCATCTTGAAGGTACGGCCCGATTTTCTCCCTTGTAACTGCGTAATCGCTCTGAAGCGCTCCTTTTTGCCGATGCGGCGCATTGTATTCTTCATAATCGAAATTGTTTTTTTCCAGGTCAACCCCAGCGGTAAACTCATGTTCTAACCCTATAATCTCCTGACTCAAGCTCCCTTTCAGCAATACGCCATAAGCATCCTCATCCTCAACCTGTTCTTTCGTGCTTTCTACACCTCTGCTTGTAGAAAATGAATCTGCATCGTTATTTTTGCAATAAAATATCGCCTCTGTTTTCACCCTATCGCTAACATCCCATGCATGCGCAATGTTTACATCGTTTTTTGTTTCGTTACTTTTGTCATTTTCTGTGCCCGGGCGCGCCTGGCGCCGATCCTGTGCAATCTGGGCTTCGGTCAACGCCCAAGGAATAGCGCCTCTTTCTTTCTCGTAATAGTCTATCGACAACTTTAAGCCCTGAGCATCGTTAATCGTATAATCCAGCTTTCCGGCTACATGAGTCCTATCGTAATCACAATGTTGGCGAAATCCTTCCGTGGTTTTATAACTTCCCCCCAAAAGATACTCCAGTTGTTTATACGATCCCAGAGTCGAAGCTCTATTTTCCTGCGTATTAAAGCTGCCAAAAGAAGTTGATACTCGAGTTTCTGGCTCATCCTTTGGCTTCTTAGTAATAATATTTATTACGCCGGACACGGCATTATCCCCATAAAGGACTGACGCAGGGCCGCGCACAATCTCTATTTTTTCTACATTATCCAATGGAATCAAATCCCAATCTACAAGTTTGTCTTTGCCTTTATTCTGCGGGATCCCATCTAACAACACCAACTGATGCGAAGTCATACCTCCATAAAAACCGCGCATATTAACTACGCCGACAGATCCTACTCCCGAAGAATCATAAGTATATACTCCTTCAATATTTTTCAATAAATCGGGGATACTTGTTGCGTTGGCCTGCTCGATTTCCTGAGCAGTAATAATACTTACGCTAGCCGGAGTTTCCGACACCTTTCGCGTTGTCCTTGAGGCAGTTACGGTTACCGGCTCCAGCTCAATAGTTTTTGCGTTAATATGTTTGTCTTCCTCGGCATAGGCAGCCTTAAGCATTGCCAACATCATTATCCCTGTAAAAAGCAATAATCTCTTTCTCATAATTTTCCTCCCTCGAGAATACTTCCAAAACAGGCAATCGACCGGGCTCCTTCGGAGCATTAACCGAAGATTACCGTTGCGGGGCAGCCAAAGGAATCGCACCTTCACTTCCTTTGCCTATCCGGAGAGATTTCTCACCCCCTCTCATTATTTTTTTTCTTGCGCTTTTTTTCTCTTTCTTCTTCTGAAACGAGGAATACATAAGGCCTTGAAGAAACCGGATTCTTCTCTACAACCACAACTGTCTTATATGCCTGCTCGATAATCTTATAGTTCAAGACTTCTTCCGGCATTCCTTGAGTATAAACTCTCCCTTCGGACAAAAGCGCAATTCTGTCACAATATTCGCTGGCCAGGTTAAGATCGTGTAAAACCATAAGCACAGTAAGCCCCATTGTACGGTTCAGCCTTTTGATAAGATCGAGTATTCCCACCTGATGGGCAATATCGAGATATGTCGTCGGTTCATCCAATAAAAGCAGCGCTGGCTCCTGCGCCAGCGCCCGGGCAATTAAGGCAAGCTGTTTTTCTCCGCCGCTTATCTGGCCAATATGCCTGTCTTTGAGTTTTAACACGTCAGTAAGCGCCATACACTTTTCCGCAACTTCAAAATCGCGGCTTGTTTCAAAAAACTGCAAACTGTCAAAATACGGGATTCTTCCCAGTAGGACCAAATCTTCTACAGTCAGAGACTCTTCATGCGCCCCTTGAGAAACCACAGCAATCTTTCTTGCCAACTCCTTATATCCCATTTGCCAGATGTCTCTATTGTCAAGACATATTGTCCCTTCTGTTGGTTTAATCAATCGAGACACAGCCCGTAAAAGAGTAGTTTTCCCTGAGCCGTTCGGGCCGATGATTCCTACGATCTCTTTTGCAGTCACCTCTAAATCAATATCCCACAGAATCTGCTTATCTTGATAGCCACAACCCAATCTGCAAATGCGAAGCATCTATTACCCTTTTAATAGCATCTGCCTTGTAAGCACATAAACAAAAGCGCTTCCGCCTACAAGTCCGGTAATCACTCCCACAGGCAACTCAACGGGAGCAATAATTGTTCTGGCCAAGGTATCGCTGGCAATTAAAAAGCAGGCTCCGCCTAAAAACGAGCTAATCAAAAGGATCCTATGATCTCTCCCAACGAGCATACGCATATAATGAGGGATAACTAACCCCACAAACCCAATAACGCCAGCAACTGAAACGCTAAAACCGGTCAAAACAGATGCAATAATAAACAAAAACTTTTTAGACTTTTCCACGTTGATTCCCAGATGCATTGCTTCTTCTTCACCCAGCGCAAGAGCATTGAGATTTATGCAAAAAAGATAAGATAATATCAAACCTGCAATAGAAACGCCTAACGATAGCAATATTAAGGAATTATTCGGCTCTTCCAAAGACCCCATAATCCAGAACACAATTCCATGTAGATCCTCTACCCGAGACACAGCCATGATAAGCATAATCAATGAGGAAGAAATAAAACTGATCATCACGCCTGTCAGCAGTAATCCCTGGATTTTTAAAACACCTTTCTTCACGCTCAATGAATATATAAGCACAACAATGGATAAGGCGCCCAAAAACCCACATGCTGGAAGCGATAATACGCCAAGCGAGTGGGTAAGACGAAATACAATATTAAGACACACGCCTAATGCCGCTCCTCCTGAAATTCCTAACGTATATGGTTCAACAAGGGGGTTATGAAACATCCCCTGTAGAATCACGCCGGCAAGGCTTAAGCTCCCTCCTATCGCAAATGCCAAAAGAATTCTGGGAAGTCGCACATTAAAAATAATGCTATATTCTGAACAAGGCACCCTCTCTAAAACTGCAACGACAATATTTTTAAACGGTATCGAGGAAGATCCTACTGACAGCGAAAAACAGCTTATAGCTATTACTGATACGATAAAAAACAATAACCACATCCCCCAGCGGTATATTCTGCTTCTCACTATCTCTCCTCTATACATAACGTCACAAGTTAAGTGCCTAAAGTGAGCTAAAGTTTAAAGCGCCTAGCATCGCGCCTTGCGCTATGTCTTATGGCGCTATGTATAATAATTCAGGATGCAGTATAAAAACAATTTCCCCTAACGTTTTCGCGAAACCAAGCGGAGTAGGGCTACAGACTTTGTCAGAATCAATAGAGTAAATCCTCTTGTTTCGCACCGCATCTATAGTCTCATATTTTTCCCAGACAGTTTTTTCGCGCTCACCGGATATACCCATAGTAACGATAAGGATTACTCCCGGATTTCTTTTTAGCACTTCCTCGCGCGAGTAAAGCCCGCTCATGGCGTTGTCGGCTATATTGCGCGCGCCGGCAAAAACAATAAAATCATTAATAAAGGTGTTGCCGGTAGCGGCAAAAAGAGGTTTCGATCCTACCTGGATAAATACAGTTGGCGAACCTAATCCACGGACCTTTTCCCTGAGCGTATTAATCCTTGTGTTGGCCTCTTTTAGAACCTGCGCCGCGGCATCTTCTTTGCCAACCAATGTCGCCAACTCAATAAACTGTTCACAGAGCTTAGCGTAATTTTTCGGTTCGGCAAACAGAACAATCTTAAATCCAAGCTTGCGTAATTTTTCTACAGTCCGCGGGTTGGTTAAAGAAGTAGCAATAACCAAATCCGGCCTAAGGCTGACAATTTTTTCTGTATTGCTTTCCCTTATCGTCCCGATTTTTTCCTTTTTTCTCGCATCAACAGGCCTCCCGCAATACGTCGTTACTGCGATAATCCGATCGCCCTCTCCTAAAAGATAGAGCGACTCTGTTATAGAAGGCCCCAAGGAAATAATTCGCGAAGGGTATTTCTCTTCTCCCAATGCCAGTGAAAATACGCCGACCACTACGCATACAATAGCAATTAAAAATAAAAACGCTTTCTCTTTCATATCTCGTTCAGCTTTGAAGAATAAGTAATGTGGTATACACTCATAGGTTTTTTAGCGCTCATGAGGCGCGATATCTAAAAAACAATGCGTCTCTCTCTTTATTTTCTCTCCAACAGAGAATTCCACTGGCGCCTTAAAAATCGGCCCATCATAGACAAAGGTGTGGTACTCGCCGTTTTCCCCGCAAAGGTCAACCTGTGGCAGACGTCTCATATCCTCAACGAATTGTCTATCAAGCTCCCTTCCCAGCCATTCACTCCCCATACATGCAAGTTTTACCGCTACAATTACCGCCTTAAAACCAACAGCAATAAGCTCGCACATAAGCGATTCTCTTGACCGCTGCCATAAAGGCAACATCGCATTAAAGCCGTTTTCGTTACAGACCCGCTCAACCCAATCGCGGTGTTCTTGCACATCTATATCTCCAAATACACCAGTCTGAACAGACTCTTCCTTGAAAACCGCGAGCGCCTTCTTAAATTCCTTTTCATATCCTTCCCATCTTGCTTGTCTTTGCACAATAGGGATACACATGGCTTCTGCCTGTGCTTTCAGCGCAGCCACACTCAAATGGTGAGAGCGCGAATGCGTGCCATCTTCAGAAAGCATGTTTAACAGATATGCAACCTCTGTCTCGCCATCCTTCATGACATTGTAGAATGCCAACGCCGAGTCCTTCCCGCCGCTCCAAGAAACAAAAGCTTTTTTCATTTTATAGCCTCGCAAGTCGTAACCGTATTTCTATCCCAGCCATCTTTTCCCTTCATTTTACCCTCTTTCGTGCACGGCATTAAAACATATCCGCAGACTTTACAGTGAAAAGCATCTATTTTTAACCCTGCACAACATCCTGGGCAAGGCTTTTCCCTCTCTTTTGGTGCAGGAATAGCGCCTGCTACTTTACGGAAAATTTCATAATAGTAAAGGTGCTCCTTGTTTAAAAATTTCACAGGATAGGCTTGTTCTTTTTCTTTAAATTCATCATCAGAAACTTTTGCGCTGATAATCTTCCTCAATCTCGTCATTCCAGAGCCAAATTCAAGAGGCCGTTTACTCTGCCAGGCAACCTCCTTGGATAAGATATCTTCAAATGCCTTGCGCACAATCCACTTTCCCCATATCTGGCCGTATTCTTCACGGATTTTCATCTCCCGCGGCAAGCCTAAGGCAAAATCAACCACATCCTTACAGGTAAACGGCTGCACTATTTTAAGCCCAAAAAATTTGCATATATCATTGGAACTATAGGTCATAGTCTTGGCAATCTTGCGTATGTAGCCTTCAAGATCGTCTATCTCTTGCATAAAAGAATACCCACCGAATAATTCATCGCTTGCATCGCCGGTGGCTATGGCAGTTATTCCAAGTTCTTTGGCTTTCTTTAAGCCAAAATAGACCGTCAGATCATTGGGTATGGCCGGATCAAACGAACCAAGGATTCTAATTATATCCGGTATGGCGCTAAGCGCCTCATCAACATCTACCGCATAATGCACATGCTTAAAGCCAAATTCCTTAGCCAACAAGTCAGAATAATAGATATCTTCTGCATCACCCCCCAAACTTATAGTCACTGCTACTACCTTTGGATTGAGAGCAGCGATTACAGAAGTGTCAAGACCACCCGAAAAAAGCAGTCCGTCATAAGGCTGGAGCTGCACAGCCACTGAAAGCAAATAGCGCAATCTCTTAAAATCTTCTGTCATACACACTCCTCTAATGCCTGCGCTAACTGCATATTTTCTTTACGCGTGCGCACTGCTACGCGTATGAACTGTTTATCCAACCCGCGAAAATTCGCGCAATCTCTGACAAAAAAGCCCTTTTTCAACAATCGCTCTTTAAGGCACGACGAAGTAATATGCTTGTGTTCTATTTTAACCAATAAAAAATTAGCCGCTGAAGGATAAGGCTTAAGCCCTTTAATACGGCCAAGTCGTTTATAAAGAAAGCTGCTTTCTTTTGCGATAAACTCTTTTGATCGTTGTATAAACGCATTTTCGCTCAAAGCACGCTGACTGGCTGCCTGGGCCAATACATTAACAGTCCAGGGCATTTGATATTTCTTTAGGCCGCAGATAGTATCTTTATGCGCGATTATATATCCGGCACGCAGGCCAGGCAAAGCAAAAAACTTTGTGAATGTCCTGACCACTATAACCCCTTTTGAGCGTATTGCCTCGGTTACAAACGTGTACTCGTCCTCATTTCGCACAAAATCCATAAACGCCTCATCAATCACTATTCGCTTAGCAAGAATACTTTTGATATCCGCGCAATTTTTTATGAGGAGATTGCCAGTCGGATTGTTGGGATTGCAAAGAAAAACCATGTCAGAATTGTCGATGCGGGAGCAATCAAGACAAAACTCCTCTTCTGCATAGAGACGGACAAAGCTTATCTTGCTTTTTACTAGCATGGCTGCGCGCTCATATTCGGTAAAAGAAGGCACGGGAAGCGCTACCACAGCAGGCCGAAAGGCATTAAAGATTAAATAGATTAATTCCGTGGAACCATTGCCGACAAGGATATTTTCCTCTTTTATCTTCCAATAATCAGCGATTACTGCTTTAAGGCTTTGCGAATCAGGATCAGGATAATGAACCAGGGCATTGAGCTTCTGCCGCAGTAGTCTTCTTGTCAGAAAAGGAATCCCCCATGGATTTATATTAGCGCTAAAATCAATAATATCTCTTCTATATCGAGAGCTTATCTCATAAATATTTCCGCCGTGTTTATATAGGTCTTCTGCGTTTTTCATAACTGAAATAGATGTAAAATTGCCCGGCGGACTATAATGCCAATACTAACCATTAGCGCCGAAGTAATAATAGTAACAAGCAATGCTTCGTTGATAAGAGACAAAGTTACAGGCTTCTTTTGTTCGCCTATATATGGATGCTCTACTATTCTGCCTGCATACGAGCAT
>JAZDIE010000275.1:0-3224 GCA_043805295.1 Pseudomonadota bacterium | reverse complement strand
TTAGCTATTTCAGCAAAAATATCCATATGTTAACCTCCTCCACCCCTGGGAAGACAAAGAAAATGAAGACAAAAGACAATCATTTTTTGTGGCTACTATTTAGCTACAAAGTAACTATAATAGATGGGAGTTCCCGTTGTCAAGATGAAATAGGGACGCAGTCATGATACTGAAATGGTGCCCCTGAGGAAATGAGAGGTCAAAGTTTTGGGGTATTAATTGACTAAAAAGTTATTGATTATAGGAGTCTGGTTTCTGGAGAACTTGGAGTCTTTGCGACAATAATGCTGGAAAACCTTTCCAATTTGTAATCTTCCAGTAAGGTTTATGAAATCTTTGGGCTTTATAATAATTCCGCACCCCATCATCCGGGACCGTTTTGTCAAATGTGTGTCGTTTTTCTTTTTACGTCTGTGCCTCAGAGTCATTTTTGCTACAAAGGTTCAATATCATCGAGCAAGCGTGGTAATGCGACGGCACGGATCTTTTTGTCCATCATGTAAGTATTGTCCTTTATTTCACGTCTTCGAAGAATCATGTGCGGAAATTACCTTGAAAAACCGGTTCTGTTAACCGGATTTTCAATGTTTTACTTGGCTGTAAGATTCTCCCTATATCATTATTACCTTGTGGGATGCCGGCGCCCAACACATTTCTTTTTAAAAAAAGATCGTTTTGTCAAATATGTTGGCTTGACCCTGTTGTTTTACACAGGTTTTTTATAAATCACTAACCATTAGTTACGACATTCAACCATCCCCCCTAAATCTCTAACAAAAATGATGAGCAATGAAGCAAAATATTTCATCAAATTCAAGGATTTCCCCAAAACCCCTGATTTCCCTGATACTACTCTCATATCGCAGGTTTGGGCGTGGCTGTGATCTCCAGAAAGTATCTAAAGCGGTCATGGTATCAAAAACCGGTATGGTTTGACATCAATTTTATAGAAACTTAGAATTTAAGGAAATCCCATCAACATCACGCCAACAGTGCCCGCCTCTTTCTTTATTATTGGTATGGCCTCTCTCCAGGATTCCACCGAAAAGACGAGCGCGCGGATACTCCCCCTCCACAAGCATCAGCACATCACTTCACGATATTCATAAGTTTTGCATAGTCACTGACGACGTCATATTTAACCTGATCGGTGGTTATGCCGGCGAAGAATTTACGTGCGCAATCGATTTTATATTCTTCAATCTTCCTTAGTTCCATTGACGACATGGAGCCTTTGGTCTCGGCAACAAAATAGATGTGTTTAACCGATCCTTCCTTAAAGACGATGGCCCAATCAGGATTATAGTTGCCAACCGGGGTAGGGATGAAGAACCCCTTTGGGAGCTTGGCATAGACCACCACTTCGACGCTTTTGTCCAGTTCGGTCACGAATGTTTTTTCCGTCTTGGAATCGGTAAAAACATAGTCATAAACGTGGTGCTCTGTTTTTATGGCCCTGCTGAAATCTTGTTGCTTATCCACGGTAAATATCTCGTGGAGCTCATGTTTACCTTCCATCTGGCTGTAGGTCAGATGCTCCACAACCACTGTGGCCTTCTGTTCGTTGATAATACTCATGGCCTTCTGCATGAAATCTTCCGGATTCTGGCGGTATTGGGAGAAAACCGCCCCATTCATGACTTTCAAAATTTCAGCGACAGTATTGCGGGTCAGATTGGTGTCTTCGGCCAGCTTGCCAATCAAGTCGTATTTCACGGCGGAATGAACGGAGTGGGTCAGAAAATCCGTTTTATGCTCTTTAAGAGTAAAGCCTTGCCCGCCTCTCAGTTTATCGCAAGTAACAGAATCGCTTTGCTCTCCCCGCTCAACCTTATATTGCAGTTTGGTAACCCTCAAGTCCTTATCAAGAGTAGCCACGCATTTTTTGATTAACTCAGCGGAATCAAAGTGAACCGTATAGGCAGCCTTCTGGTTAATTTTTTCCCATAGTGCCTTGAATTCAGCTTTTTCAAGGTTTTTGTTCAGTGGGTTAGGTTTTGCCTTGCGCCCATCGTCAATCTCAGGCAGAGCGGCATCAGTGAAGACGCTATCGATCAACTGCGCTATCTGTGGAGCATAGGGAGCCAGCTCCGGAGGTAAGGCCACCAGGGTGTTGTTCTTTTTTGCATCATGGTAGGTAGCGGTAATGGCGTCGTTATCGTCGGTGTAATCGTTTTTAACAAGGTAGCGATAAATCTGTTTGGCAATTTGCGGCGTGACGGCAACATCGCCTTCCGGCGTCCTGAGAATTTTACCGATAAAGTATTCTTCATCGGCTTTGCGCGGGCGGTCGGAAAGAGATTCGGAGATTTCCCGCTGCAAGCCTGCAGTAAAATCTTTGTAACTCTCACTGGCAATAACGGTCAAGAGGTTGATATCGTGAACATTGGCACCGCTGTCCATGCGGTCACCTGACTGGTTGACACAGAGCCTTAAGCCCCGCCCCACTTCCTGGCGTTTGCGAATACTGCTGTCGCTGTGCTTCAGCGTACAGATGACAAAGACATTGGGGTTATCCCAACCTTCGCTCAATGCTGAATGAGAGAAGATAAAGCGCACCGGCTCGTCCATGGAGAGCAGACGTTCTTTATCTTTCAGGATGAGGTCGTATGCATCCACATCATCCGTTTCCGTGCTCCTTGCACGTACGGTTGGGTCAACAAGCCGGTTGCTTTTTTTGTCAATGGAGAAGTAGCCGTTATGTGTCTTATCGGCCTTGATACCGTTAAGGTAGTTGCGATAAGGCTCATCCAGCAACAGCGGGATTTCATTTAAGGCATCCTTATACTCCTCTTCGAATATCCGGGCATATTCACCCGGTTGCTCAATCCCATCGTCGTATCGGCGGTACTTTGCCACTTCATCGATAAAGAAGAGTGAAAGCACTTTGATTCCCTGTGGAAAAAGGGCCTGCTCTTTTTCAAGATGCGCCTTTACCGCTTCACGGATCTGAATCCGGCGCAGTGTGGCTTCATTGACATCGCCGGTAGCCTCTCCCGCTTCCAGAACCACACCATTGGTGAAGCAGACTGTATCTGTTCCCGCGTCAATATCAGCGACAATAAACCCCTTGTACTGGGACAGTCCCCCGGAAAGATCAAAGAGGTTGTCATTCCTGCCAAACTTGCGCATGACCCGCTTGATGCCGTTTAGTTGTTTCACCTCAAACTCGATACGGGCTACGGGAGGGCTGGCGGCTGAAATCTGGATGGACTCCAGATAGA
>JAZDIE010000274.1:0-2168 GCA_043805295.1 Pseudomonadota bacterium | reverse complement strand
CAGCAAAGGGTGGTATTTCGCGTCGTCGCAAAAATCAGACCCCAGTTCGACGACTTGATGACACTGGGAAATCTGTTTCAAGCCCCTTAACGCCGTCGCTAACGGGCGGCGGTACGCCGTACCGTTCAGCGGCTTGTTAGGTCGTCGGTGTCAAATGTGGTGTTGTGGTTACGTTGGCGTAATGACGTCAGCCCAGACTTCCGACAACAGCTTGATATTACCCCGAGCATGGTGCACCAAGATTCGTTCCCGCGACCGTAATCGTAATTCCGGTATCCATGCCACGATTGGCTCGAACGCGGCGTACTGCGGCGCGCCAGCAAATTCCTCGAATTTGCCTTCGTGAGCAACCATGACGATCAGCTTTGGGAGTGCGGCTTTTGGCAGCCAGTTTGCCGGCCAGGAGTACCGTTTTCGCGTCCACACCAGCCAGATTTCATGAGGCAGTTTGCTCAGATTGCTACAGCCCGGCAGAGACGGCTCGCGATGCACTCCGTCCAACGCCAGAGCGTTGTCGTTGAACGCCGCCCACAGCATAGCAAAATCCAGCTTGTTCGTGATATAGCCGATGATGTCGCCATCATAGTCAGCAAGCTTCAGCCGCACACTCGCGTAAGGCGTTGTTTGATCGAGAGCGACTACAGCGCCGTTCACGATGCTGCCGGACATCGGCACGAATGCCGTGGCGAGACAGAGCTTTCCTTCTATGGAAGCCCATTCCGAATCACGCAGATAAGTTCGTTCGTTTGTCATGCCCGGCCTAACAGTGTTAATAAGCGGAAAACTTTCCATCTATTGCCTATATACGATGGAAAATATTTCCATGTATTGCCGTATTAGCAATAAAACATGGAAAAATCGCGATTGAATTTTCCATGTTTTGATGATATTGGCTGTTATCATGGAAATCAAGAATAAATTTAAGCCAGACCCAAAAATTAAGCTTATGGATCAGGTTCGACAGGTCCTGAGATATCATCATTACTCTTTGAGCACCGAAAAAACCTATTGTGACTGGATAAGCCGTTATATCAAATATCATAAATGCAAACGGCATCCATCTGAAATGGGCAAGAGAGAGATAGAAGATTTTCTGAGCCACCTTGCTACTGATCTTAAGGTATCAGCCTCCACCCAGCGCCAGGCTTTGAACGCGATCGTTTTTCTTTACAAACAGGTTCTTGACATAGGCATTGACGAGCATCTTTCGCCTGTAAGAGCAAGAAAATATCGCCGACCTCCTGTAGTCATGACTAAAAATGAGATTAAAAAAGTTCTCGGCAATATCAGCGGGACACATCTTATCATGGCAAAACTTCTTTACGGTTGCGGATTCAGGCTCATGGAATGCGTGCGCCTGAGAATTCAGGATGTAGATATTGAGAGAAATCTTATTTATGTGAGAGCCTCAAAAGGAAACAAGGATAGAACGGTTAATCTACCTGTAAATATAAAGGATGAAATCAGCAACCATATAAGCAGAGTCCGGGAGCTTCATAACAAGGATCTCGCGGAAGGTTATGGCGAAGTTTATATTCCCGAGGCTCTTTTACGAAAATACCCGAATGCGAAAATGGAATTCAGATGGCAGTATGTTTTTCCTTCAAAAAAGATATCGGTTGATACGAGAAGCGGGGTAGCACGAAGGCATCATGTTCTGGAATCAGGACTTCAAAAAGCTGTTAAGACGGCTGTCGACAGAGCTGGTCTCACCAAAAGGGTCAGTTGCCATACTTTCCGGCATTCTTTTGCCACCCATCTTCTTGAGAACGGCATCAACATCCGGGTTGTTCAGGAACTGATGGGGCATTCAGATGTGAAAACAACTGAAATCTATACCCATGTCATGGAAAAAGATATTTCAAAAGCTTTAAGCCCTCTTGATAACCTGTGAGTCCGAATACGAAATGACAAAGGTTGTTAAAATGCTGACCGGGTTAAACAATTAATTTTAGGAGGGCCTGGGGTCAAACCTTGAATAGTTATTATAAAAGGTACGCAGGAGACGGGTGATTTTGCCTGTGTATGAAATGAAAAGAGGCGGCAAGGTATTATACCCCTGACCGCCTCATTTTACTTTTGAATTTGGTGGAGCTGAGGGGGATCGAACCCCTGGCCTCATGACTGCCAGTCATGCGCTCTCCCAGCTGAGCTACAGCCCCGATTTG
>JAZDIE010000273.1:0-3463 GCA_043805295.1 Pseudomonadota bacterium | reverse complement strand
TTAGTTTGACGTCAAACTAAAATGTGTATATGGTTTATGCATGCTGTTGGAAAACCTGGGACTCATCGGTAATTGTCAATTCTCCGCGCTTGTAGAGCGGACAGGCTCTATAGTCTGGTGCTGCCTTCCGCGCTTTGATTCCGAACCGTTATTTTCGACCTTGCTCGACGCTAACTTAGGAGGAGAATTTTTGATAGGCCATGCCGACGGGTCGTTAGGCATCCAGCGTTATATTGACAACACAAACGTATTGGAAACTATTTTTAAAACGCCGGATGGCGGTGTCCGCTTAATCGACTTCGCCCCCAGGTTCAATCAGTACGATCGC
Organism: Pseudomonadota bacterium; assembly: GCA_043805295.1. Lineage (GTDB taxonomy): Bacteria > Desulfobacterota > Desulfobacteria > Desulfobacterales. The sequence continues at coordinate 3,135 of JAZDIE010000273.1, read as the reverse complement.
ATATTTCGCCCAACGCAACTTATACGCATCGTAGAGCCTATAGGCGGCACGCCTCGCATTCGCGTTAAATGCAAACCTCTGCTTGGCTGGTCGAAAAAAGAACCTGATCGTATATTTGGTTCTCACCATGTTTGTTTCGAGGGATTTCCAGCACATCTTAGACTGACCACTGATATCCCTATCTCTTACCTTGAAGGACAGACGTTTGCCTTGACACAACGCCGTTATCTGACTCTTACATGGGGCGCTCCTATTGAAGAACCTCTCCCTCCTCTATGTGAACGATTTCTTAGGGAAACGATCATGTACTGGCAACGGTGGGTCAAAGAATGCGACGTGCCGCCAATGTTCCAGCAGGAAGTGATCCGTTCTGCGCTAGCCCTGAAGCTGCACTGCTTCGAGGACACAGGCGCCATCGTGGCTGCAATGACCACATCTATCCCTGAATCTCCGGGAAGCGTCAGGACATGGGACTATCGTTACTGCTGGCTCCGAGATGCCTACTATGCTCTTTCAGCGTTCCGGTTGCTTGGCCACTTTGAGGAACGGGAAGAGTTTGTCCGGTATCTTATTAATGTGGCAAGCGCAAGCCCTGACCTTGACCTGGCGCCACTTTACAGGGTGGATGCCAGAATTGATCTGGAAGAGCATACTCTCGATAACTGGCCAGGTTTCAATGGACAAGGGCCTGTGCGCGTCGGCAATGCCGCTGCAACTCAGATCCAGCATGATGTTTTCGGCGAAATGGTGCTGGCGCTTTGTCCTGTATTCCTTGACGATCGCTTCAGCAATGAACGGTCTCGTGAAACCCTAGACCTTCTGGAACGTCTTACACAAAAGGCAATAGCAGTGGCCGGAACTCCAGACACAAGCATATGGGAGTTCAGAAGCGGGGCAAGACCCCAGACGTTCTCAAGCCTTATGTGCTGGGCGGCAGCTCATCGGATGGCAAACATCGCGGCAAAGTACCGCCCAAAACAAGAAGCCGACTTTAGGGGAGCAGCCGACCACATACGTAGAGAGATCATTGCTAACGCATGGAATGAACGTCTTGGAACCTTTGTATCAACCTATGGCGGAAACGATCTTGACGCCTCGCTCTTGCAGATTGCCAGCCTTCGTATGTTGAAGCCTGACGATCCTCGAATTTGCCGCACCATTGATGCGATATGGAGCGGCCTTACGAAACAAGGGTGGCTCCTTCGCTATCGCGTGGATGACGGCTTTGGCTCACCGACTGTGGCCTTTATAATGTGCACATTCTGGATGGTGGAGGCGTTAGCCACTGTCGGCCGTATCGCTGAGGCGCAAATGTTATTTAAGCGGACGATATCCACTCTTTCACCAATCGGCCTTCTGTCAGAGGACTATGAAATAGAAGGCTTGCGTATGTGTGGAAACTTTCCACAAGCATACTCGCATGTCGGGCTGATCCATGCAGCCTTTGCCTCATCTCCAAAATGGCAGGATGTGCTATAGCGCTACAAAATAATATAGGGGATAACGCACAATAATGACTGGCCAATTCGACCTTTTTAAGTTTTTATACGAAATAAAATATGCAGCACTTCTTCTCGCCCTTTTTATCCTGCCGCGGGTGCTAATGCGATTTAAAATTCCTACTGCTGTGACCAGCGTGGCGATTGGTATAATCGCAGGCATGGGATTTGAAATATTCAGAAACGATAGCGCCATAAAACTTCTGGCGACTTTAGGCATTGTCTCAATCTTTCTATTCGCCGGACTCGAAGTGGAATTCAAAGAACTCAAACGTATAAAACGCCAAATAACCATACATCTTCTTTTCTGCGTTACGGCACTCGCCGGCGTTGCCGCAATCGTTTGCTGGATAACAGACATAGAGACCTGCCCCGGAATCCTTGTCGCCCTGGCACTTATGACGCCATCGGCTGGCTTTATCCTGGATTCACTCGCCACTTTAAAGGTAAACGAAAATGAACGTTTTTGGATCAAATCAAAATCCATAGCCGGAGAGCTGTTGGCGCTGGCGGTTTTGTTTATCACTGTGCATTCTCATTCAATAGCGTGGCTGTCTATTTCAATTGTCTTGCTTGCAACCCTTATTTTTATGCTGCCGGTAATGTTCCGTGTTTTTACTAAGCATGTAGTGCCATATTCGCCTAAATCCATGTTTGCATTTTTAATTGTGCTGGCTGTAGTAAGCGCTTCTGTGACACGCCAACTTGGCGCATATTACCTTGTAGGCGCTTTTGTTGTTGGTCTTGTTGCCCGACAATTCCGGCACCAAGTCTTGGATCTCAACTTTGAAAAAACACTACATGCAGTCGAGTCCTTCGCATCTGTTTTTATACCATTTTATTTTTTCAGGGTTGGCTTGAATCTTAAGGAAAGCAACTTCTCATGGATGGCGTTACTATTTGCATCTGGTTTTGCATTGGTTATACCACTGCGTATTGCAGTCATAGCACTACACAGGAGGCTATTACTTCTGGAACCTCTTGTAAATGGCGCACGAATTGGTACGTTTCTTACTCCTACACTCATATTCACGCTTGTTATCGCCGAAATACTGCGTGATCAATTTAACGCTTCAGAAGCCTTTGTCGGAGGGCTAACAATCTATGCATTGCTGACCACGATCGTTCCTGTAATAGCTCTCCATGCCCCGCCTCCTGATTTTGCGGAACCCCACATCTCCCATGTATCCGACTATAATACATAGAGTTAAAATTTTCGCCTTGACTTGGTGGGGGTATCTGCCACTTGCCCTTACGGGCAGTCTAACGGCTCTCCAATCCCGCTCTTCTGCGGAATTATCCTTGACCGGAGCCAAATTGGAAGTTTTCGTTCAGGCCCTATCAATTATAGTAATTTGACAGCCACTCTCTATTTGGGTATACATTTTGGGTATAACATTGAGGCTTCAATAGAAGCGGAAGGAGTGCCGGACATGATCACTCTTGGAATTATAGGTCTTGGCCAGAGCGGAAAAAAAAACTATTTTTTCCGCTCTGACAAGCGGTCAACATGGCAAATGCCCGGCGCAGCAACGCGGCACTAATCAGGTTGCCGCAGTATCAGTCCCTGACACAAGGCTTAAAATATTGCAAAAGGAAAAAGATTGAAGCCGTCTTAGATGCTTCCTTCTTGATA
>JAZDIE010000272.1:0-2307 GCA_043805295.1 Pseudomonadota bacterium | reverse complement strand
TCAAAATTTTGAACCCCTACCTGCTAGTATCTGAGCATAGCACATACTTGTTGTGGATCAAATGAAAAAACCGCTTCTGCAAGAGATGTCAATTTCTTTTTTATTTCTGATATCTCAGGAAGGATATAAGGCTCTGGGAGTAGAAAACGTTGGAAGCAGATTTTTGGAAAAGCAAGGGTTTCAGCTAGCGCGCTTATTTCCTTTGCATTGAAATTTCCACCGAGGAAATATTTTTTTGCAACAAGCTCTGAATCCATTGACCTCAGGAATTGAAGAATAAGAAGAACGTCGTGGCTTATTGAGAATTTTTCTATATTATGGTTTACTGCCCCACACTCTTCCTCCAGGCTCAGATAAGCCAATCTATACTTCTCTGAATGTTTGCTGATTTGCTCGTATTTCCTGAACAACAATCTTTTGTATTTTCTTCTTTCTGACAACATTCTTGGATTTAATATCAGGCAGCTTTTATATAAAAATTCGTAGGATGTTTGAGAAGCAATGCTAAGGAAGTGATTGATAAAAGACCTGTCTATAAGAAGATCGTAAAAACCGGCAAGACATTGGGATAACTCCTCTTCAGACTTTTTTGCATGGTGTCTTAATTCATTTATATGCTCAAGCTGTAGCTCAACAACTCTCCGTGCATGGAAATATCGGCCTAATACCTCTTCCTGTACGGCATAGTTAAGCGCTTTTATAAAGTCGTCTTGCATAATGGTTACAAAATGATTATCTCATCATCTCCTGGCGTCAATTTTTGGCCGCCTTCCTCTGTAACTAAAAAAGTGTTTTCAATGCCTACGAGGCCAATACGTTCAAGCCCCTTTTTAGGTTCAACCGCGATTGTCATGTTTGACTCCAAAGGAGAAGCTGTTTTTTTTGCTATAACAGGTAATTCATCTATAACAAGGCCTATTCCATGCCCCAGAAACTCCACCTTGTTTGTTCCAAATCCCATAAACCCCTGTTCAAAATTCAGGGGATGCACCAGTGTTTCATATACTTGTTCATAGATGTCGCACGGTCTTATACCCGGCTTTAGCATTTGCCTGATTTTTTCTTGAATATTCAGGCAAACATCATGGGCAACTAGCGCTGAGGCCTTTGGAGCGCCTAAAGAGAATATCCTTGTCTTATCTGTGTAATAGCCATTGTGCCCAAAGACTGTGTCAATTGCAATGATATCTCCTTTTTTTAATTTTCGATCTCCGCCCAGCAGGGGAAACGCCGGAGATTGTCCGGCAAGGCCGCCCGGCCCGTTAAAGGCGCAAGGCGCGCAGCCGGATTCGCCAAAGCAGATATTTCCGCCAAAGACCTCGCTGTTGAACGCTACTGTGCGGCCTATTCCCATCCCTCCGAGCTTAAGGATTTTGTTCATGATTTGACATCCGAGATCCCACTCGGTCATACCTTCTCTGATCATTTCTGGAATAGCAGCGTAAAGTTGTTCGTGTCTTGCCCCCGCTTCTCTGACTTGAGCAATCTCGTATTCTGATTTTATGGCTCGAATGTGCGCAAGCAAGCGGTTTATGTCCACAAATTCCGTATTAGGAAATGTTTCTTTTAATTTGCGAAAAAGAAATAAGGGCAGAGAGGTTTCATCAACGCCTAGTTTTTTTATGTCATATTTATGGTTATCAATGCTTGTAGGTATTTCGCTGAATTTTTTAATCTGGTAAAGATTGGCAAGGGGGGATTCCTGTTGACCTTGTTCAAGGCTGCGCCTTATGAAAAACAAAGGCTCTCCTGAACAGGGGACAAAGAGCGTTCCGTTTTGCATTGTAGCGGTGTAATAATAGAGATTTATTTTGTCGAGTATTATACACCCGTCAAGATCATGGACACGAAGTTTTTTCTGAAGTGATATGATCCGAGCTATGATTTCTTCTGCCGGTGTATGATTAGTGTCTGAACTAATTGTTCGCTTTGGTGTTAAAACGTAATCTGGCTGGACCATGTTCCGTTGTGCTCATCACGATGGCCGCCTGTATTGTTCACCGTGGAGCCGTGATAATGGCAACATATACAGTTGATAGGATTAACGCTATGGCCGCACTCTCCGCCGCCTCCCCCACCACCCCCGCCCCCGCCGTGATGACATTTGCTGCAACATTTTGGGTTTGGATATGGGGCATCAGTCCCATCGTGATGGATCCATGCCCATTTACCAGGCTGGCCCTTACTGTAGCAGGCACCGGCGGGCGCCTCTGAATCGTCATTGTGACATCGATTGCAAAGAAGCTCCCACTTGTCGTTATCGTCACCGCATACCTCGCCCATGCAGCAGCAAGCTGTCCCGTCAGA
>JAZDIE010000271.1:0-8103 GCA_043805295.1 Pseudomonadota bacterium | reverse complement strand
AGTCGGGCATTCCCCATTCCATTCATATCTTTGAAAGAGAAGCCAAAACCGGAGGCAAAATATTTTCAGCCTCGCGTGACGGTTTTTTATGCGAGGCAGGCCCTAATGGGTTTCTTGACTCAAAGCCCTCCACTCTTGAGTTGTGTAAAGACCTTGGGCTTTCAGATCAACTCCTTAGAAGCAATGACTCGGCCAGAAAACGTTTTATCTATTCTGAAGGGAGCCTCCATGAGATCCCAATTTCGCCTCTGCGTTTTTTTTGCTCAAACCTCCTTTCTATTAAAGGGAGACTCAGGATCATAGGCGAGTTGTGGGCAAAAGGCCCACAGCCAGGAAGCGACCCGACTATCGCTGAATTCGGTCGCCGCAGGCTTGGGTCAGAGGCTTTTTATAAGCTGCTTGATCCAATGGTGGCAGGTGTCTTTGCCGGAGACGCGGAAAAATTGAGCCTTGCATCCTCCTTCCCAAGGATAGCAGAGCTTGAAAAGGATTATGGAAGCCTTATAAGGGCGATGTTGGCCTTGAAAAAGAAACGATCAAAAGCCAGCAGCAGTACAACCGGAGGCCCGGCAGGGCCTGGCGGAACACTTACGTCCTTTGCCAAAGGGTTGTCCATGCTTACTGATAAACTTGCCGATCATTTTGACGGCCACATCACGCGCAACGCGGCATTAGAAGGTATTAACCTGGAAAAAACAGGATTTTGTCTTAGCTTTAAAGGAATTGAAAAATTTTATTGCGATTGCGCAATAATCGCAATCCCTGCCTCGGACACCGCGCCTGTCTTTGCAAGGCTTGACCCGTCCCTGGCGACATTACTTGAATCTTTTGAATTCGCCCCCGTCTCTGTAGTAGGCCTTGGATTTCGCGAACGTGACATAAAATGTGATCTGAACGGTTTTGGTTTTCTAATTCCCAAAAAGGAAAAACGGCGCATCCTGGGGAATTTGTGGTCCTCCAGCATTTTTTCAAATCGTGCCCCGCTTGGAAGCGTGCTCCTTCGCACAATGGTTGGAGGCGCAAGGTCTCCTGAGCTTGCATTACTACCTGAAAAAGAGATTGTTAGTCTTGTAAGAAAAGAGCTGCGCGATCTTTTGAATATCTCCGCAGAACCGGTATTTGCCCAGGTGTTTAAATGGGAAAGGGCTATATGCCAGTACACGGTCGGCCACGCCAACCGCCTCAAGAAAATTGATGGAAGGCTCAGGAATACCCCTGGTTTATTTCTTGCCGGAAACTCATACCGCGGGATCGCGATCAATGATTGCACATTGAACGCACAGATAGTTTCCGATCAGGTTGTTAGCTTTTGTCTTAAGTCATAAAAAGTCCAAATTTGAGTATTTTTACAAGATTGACCATAATAATTTCAATATGTTACAAAAGGGTTTGGTCATGAGGCTCGTACCGCGTGATGCGTGGCGGCAGTTGGGACGACGTTGCGGGGCGCTGCCGGTACTACTCCTTCGGGTTCCGGCTTGCCTGCCTCCAGGTCGAAAGCTCAGGCCAGTAAAGCGGGAAAAGGGCTGCTGCGAGCGAGGGCGGAGGGACGGATCCCCGGCGAAAGCCCTGTGTCTGATTGTTGAAATGCACAGGGGCAATATGAGGGGACGCCTTTTACATTAAATACAACAAATACAAATACACCACGTAAAGAACGCCGACGTTAGGCTGCTTCCACGATAAATAGAAGGTATAGAGACATGAGCTTGAAAATATATCTTGATACGTCTGTCATTTCAGCCTATTTTGATTTCCAGAAACCAGTCAGACAACTCATCACCCAAAAATGGGCTCAACAGAATGCTAAAGAGTTTGACCTATTCGTATCAACCCTGGTATTGGAGGAAATCGATAAGAACACTGACCATGAATTAAGGGAAAAGATGTTAAACCTTCTCAATTCGCTCTCAATATCCATTTTAGAAGTCAATGATGAGATATTTAAACTCGCTAGTATTTACAGAGAATTTATTTTACCGCAAGAAATCTAATGATACGGTGCATATCGCAATTGCTTCATGCTATGCGATTGATGCTATTGTTTCGTGGAATTTCAGACATATTGTCAATCTGAAAACGATTCATGAGATCAATCGTAAACATCAGTATCAGGACCTTCAAATTTTAACCCTTGAAAATTTAGGAGGTGATCAATACAGTGTATTATAAAAATGATTACACCAAAGAGGAAGATGCAGCGTTATGGCAACTGCATGAAATTCGCCATCAGCTTGCTGAACAGCGCCAATCTCCTGAGCAAATTAACACGACAGGTCTCCAGTTGATTACTAAATACAAACTGAATAATCTCAAAATTGTTACATCGAGTAAGACGGAAAATGAAGAACAGGTAGCGTAGTAGAGGGGTATCAGATAAAGTGAAGGTCTCCTGAGCTTGCATTGCTACCTGAAAACGAGATTGTTAGTCTTGTAAGAAAAGAGCTTCACGATCTTTTAAATATCTTCGCAGAACCGGTATTTGCCCAGGTGTTTAAATGGGAAAGGGCTATATGTCAGTACACTGTCGGCCATGTCAACCGCCTCAAGAAAATTGATGGAAGGCTCAGGAATACCCCTGGTTTATTTCTTGCCGGAAACTCATACCGCGGGATCGCGATCAATGATTGCACATTAAACGCACAGATTATTTCTGACCAGATTGTTAGATTTTGCCTTACGTCTTAAAGAAGCCCGCAGCAATAAGGGCAGCCACCCAACGCGACGCATGTCTTTTTTGATGTTTGTAACCCCAATCGAAAACCTTGGATTTGAACTAAATCAACAGACTCATTTATCAGCCTTGTTTTTTGAGTTTGTTTTTTATGTACATTCAAGAGGTACGTTCTCAACGGATTTGGGTGGCAAGTTGATGCTTGCAGTTAAGTTTTGAATGGGATAGGTTTGATCTTTTTAGTTTTAAAGTCTATAAAAAAACAACTGGCCAGCAGGAGATATATTACATGGTGGAAGATACCATAAAATTACTTGCAAAGACCGCAATCGACCTTAAAAAAGCTGCTAATCTTCTTCAAGAGTGTAATAAACTTAAAGCTAATATGGATAAGAACGCCTTTCTGTTAGAGCCTCAACTCTGCAAGCTTGCGGCAGGGATTACAGCCTTAAAAGATGCGCAAGTCCTGATCGGAAAGATAGAAGAGTGGAAGGAAGAAGCCCTAAATGAGGCGCATGCGATACAAGCCAGATTTAAGAATATAATCGCGTCAGATCTTGATGAACGGCTAAAGCCCTCAGGCCTGATCGTGAAAGGGCATTTCCCGGAGCTTAAATGCGGAATATTTACCCTTGAGTTTTTGTTCGGCAAGTTGGGCGCAGTTAAGATATACTATGGCCCAAAGATAACCCTGCTTAAAAAAACATTGCTTGCCGCAGAAAGCGTGGCCGAGGCAGTCATTGAGCTTTTTAACGAATTTAACGAGCCGCTTGATGAACCGGTTTTCATAAAGAACCTGGAGGTTGCATATAACAAGGCTTGCATGCAGGAAGGAAAAAAGACAGGGGAAGGTTCTGCTGTTCCGATTTGTATGGTCATGCAGGAAATGACTTTTTTGAGGCAGAAAAGGGACTTTCTGATCAATCCGATAAAAGAGAATTTTTCCTCTTATGGCAGGGTGAAATTTTCGTATGATCTCGCACGGCTAAAAAACAGGACATACAAGGATAAAAAATTGGCGCTTGTTGTTGCGGCTATGGCACAAACAAAACAGCAGGAGTCGAGCCTCTGGGTGCCTAACCTTCCTGGCGGCGACGGCTCTCATTATACATCCCTGTCGTTTGTTTAATCAGACGGATTCGTCAAAAAAGGGGGATTTTTTGGAAGAACTAACAGCAAAATTTGCGAGGCAAATCATTGAACGGGTAGGCTCATCCGGCGCTCCGCCTGAATGGGGTTTTCAGCTTTTTACCGCAGGGCTTGACCAGTACCTGAATGTGCTGGAGCAAGACTATCTTAAGACCTTTATTAAGGACGGGGGGGCGTCTTTTAAGCTGGTAATCGGCGCATACGGCGGCGGCAAGACGCATTTTCTCTACAACATTCGGGAGGTGGCATGGCGCAACAACTACGTAGTTAGCTACTGTTCGCTTAGCCCGGAAGAATCACCATTCTATAGGTTGGAGAAGGTATATAAAACAGTTATAGAAAACCTGGCTCGACCCCTATCCGCCGAGGAGCTTTTTGCCGGCAAGGAAAGAGGGATAGAGGCTTTTTTAAAGGCTGTTCAAAAAGAGGCGAGTGAGCCGGTCAAGGAATATCCTTCCCGCATAACAGAAGGGATTGAGAACATAAACTTTATGCGGGCTGTGCGGGAGGCTGTCCGCGCCCTTGCCGAAGAAAAGAGGGAAGACTTTGAAGACCTTATCCAGTGGCTCAAGGTCGATGGTTATGATCGCCAGACACATAAGCGTTTTGGCATTCTTCAGCCAATAGACAAAGGGCAGGCGCTCTCCGCGCTTCGCTCACTTATACAGTGGATTAGAAATCTAAAATACAATGGTCTCGTAATTTTGTTTGATGAGGCGGAGCTTATCCCAAGTCTTACATCAAAACAGCGAGAGCTTATGCTGAATAATATCAGGGAACTGATTGATGAATGCGGACACGCTGCCTTTACAAACGTGATGATATTCTACGCGATCCCATCCGAGGCTTTTTTCGAAGGAAAGGCTGGCGTATATGAGGCGCTGAGGCAGAGAATATCAACCGCCTTTGATTTTTTCAATCCTACCGGAGTGAAAATTAATCTGGAAAAACTTGGCCGTGATCCTGAAAGCCTCCTTTCTGAGATCGGAGGAAAACTTTTCAGGATATATGAAACTGCGTTTTCAGTGACGTTTTCCGAGGAGAAAAAAAATGAGGCTATTATGCTGCTTGCGCAGGCGGCTTATGAACAGAGGTTTGGAGACATAGGATATAAAAGGCTTTTTGTGCAGGCGCTTATAAGGGGTCTCCATATGCTTAGGCATGATCCGTCCGCCAATATATCAAAAGAGTGGGCTATGGATATGGTTCAGGGATAGGTATGACAAGCAGCGGCAATGAAAACTTCCAAAACATAAAGGCGATTGAGGCGCTTAGGCTGGGGATCGTGCCTTGTGATTCTATCGAAAAATGGACACAGGGGCGCTCAGAAGAGCTAAAGAAGATACTTGCCTGGTTAAACGATCTTGGCCAGGGGACGCTTATCATCGAAGGTCAGTACGGGAGCGGCAAGACCCATATGTTGCGCTACCTCTACTCTGCCGCGCTGCAATCAGGGTATGCGGTGGCAATGATAGACCTTGATCCATCCGAAGCGACCGCCGCATTTCCGAAAAGGATCTACCGCCGTGTGATAAGCAGCCTTAAAGCGCCTGTCAACGGAGAGATGCTTGATTTTAGAGGACTCATGCGGATGATCGCCCACAAAACAGACGAAAACCCGGTTGCTGATCATCCCTACATGGGAGGACTTATTGATGATCTTAAAAAAGGAGAGATTGACGAAAGCACATGGAATTGGATTGAAGGAAGGCATGCGATCCAGGGGCGATACGGATCGCTTTGGGATTTTACCACTGCCGCCAATATATATTGCCATATCCTGAGCTGTCTTGGCTGGCTTATGGTTAAGGTGCTTGATCTGAACGGATTTCTTATTCTGTTTGATGAAGTGGAAACCACAAAAAGCATGTCATATGACTATCAAATCTTGCGGGGGCTTAATTTTTTTAAGGGGCTTTCAATGGTGGCAAACGACGATCCTGTCCTGCTGGAGGAGTCGGTTTTAAAACAAGCCTCTTGCATAGGGAGCCAGACAGGGCTTGTATATTCCGGACATTCCCCAACCCCATATCTGTATAGAATTCCCTCTTATCTCAAGGCGGTGTTTGCAATAACGCCTACTGTCCTCACAAGTGAGTTTAGGGCATTTAGGAAAACAGTTCCCCTGCTTCAATTAGAATCCCTGACTGTAGACGATTTGTACAAGATGTTTGTTATAGTTGTAAAAAGCTACCATGAAGTATATGGAACATACATCCCGCCTGCCGACTATAAACAGTACTTCAGGATAGTTGTTGACCGGCTCAACTACGGCTCAATGCGCCTGGTTATAAAATCCATGGTCGAGCTTATGGATTTTATGAGGTTTTATCCCAATAACAACGCACGCGACCTGCTGGCTAATGTATGACAGAGGCGCATAATGACAGAAAGAGATTTCAATTGTGAACTTCAGAGTTTTTGGCTCACGGGCGCGGGGGAATTATGATGTGCTTCGCGCGTTCATTTTCATCCTCGGGGGTGAAAATAGACTTTTCATAAGCGGTTACTTTAACGCAACTCTGGGGGTGCAATTCCCCCCGTGTCTACTATCCCTCAGACATGCAGCAAGTCAACTAGTTGCTCTACTACGGTCTTGTCCAGCTTTCCTTGTCCAGCCTCATCTCTTAGGATCGATATTGCTTTTTCCCGGGGCATCCCCTTGCGGTATGGTCTATCTGTTGTAAGGGCGTCATATATGTCTGTAACCGCCATGATGCGAGTCGGCATAGAAATTTCATCCCCCCTTAAGCCGTCGGGATAGCCTGATCCGTCCAGCTTTTCATGATGATGACGGATAACCTCTAGCGCTGACCCTATTGTACTCTTGAGAGGCATGCAAATTGTGTAACCAATGCTTGAGTGAGATTTCATTACCTCAAATTCTTCTGAGGTTAACCGTCCTGGTTTATTAAGGATTTCACTGGCTACGCCGATTTTGCCTATGTCGTGTAGGATGCCTCCTAGCCTCAATGCTTCGATGTCATCAGGTTGCAGCCCCATTTTTTTCCCAAGATCAACAGAGAGAGTGCCGACTCGCTGAATATGCCCCTCAGTGTAAGAGTCTTTTGCTTCAACCAGGTTTGCTAAAGATAAGAGGACGTTTTCTATGCTGATCAAGTTGTGATTGAGACGCTTCACATTTATGAGTGATTTGGTGCGCGCAAGGAGTTCAGTCCGATTAAATGGCTTTGTCAAAAAATCATCCGCCCCTGCATTTATTCCTTCCAGCTTGGCATCTGTTCCTTCCATGGCCGTAACCAAAACGACAGGGATTAGTCGCCATAGTTCATTTTGTTTGATTCTCCTACAGATCTCATATCCATCCATTTCTGGCATCATGACATCAAGCAATACAATATCAATGTCCACTTTTTCCATGATATAGAGGGCGTTTGGACCGCTTGAGGTCGTGGTGACATCATAACCCTGTGAAGTAAGTAAACGTTTAAGTAGTTTTTGGTTTTGCAGTTCATTGTCAACCACCAGAACCTGCGGTTTTTTACTGCTGACAGTGGCGCTTTTATTCTTGTCAAAACGATATGTCCTGTTTTTACCCCTAAGCTTTGCCTGAAAAAGGGCGTTTTCAGCCTTTTTGATGAGCATGTCTTTGCTTTTTGCGTCTAAGGGGAAAGACGCAAGACCGATACTAACCGTAGCATCTCCGTTTGAGTCATTCTTTACAGACTCACGAATACGCTCTGCCACACTCCAAATTGCCTGGTCATCTGATTTAGCAAAGATAATCGCAAAGGTATCATCAAAGTATCTGGCAGCAATGTCAGTGTCTCTAATATTTTTTTTAACAATACTTCCTATCACCTTGAGTCTTCTATCTCCCTTTGCTGCTCCGTGTTCCCTGTTATATTTGGCCAGGTTGTCAACATCTATTAACGCAAGAGTGAAGGGCGTTGAATAACGTTCTGCCATGCGCACCTCGCGTTCAAGCGACACCAAAAAAAATCCATGATTGAACAAACCGCTTAGGCTATCGGTAAACGGCGCATCTGCTTCATGTTCATATTCTTTTTCAATGGTTACATCCATTGCATCTCTCCTGTAGACAGAGCATTCTGATGTTTCCTGTAAAACAATAAAACACTACCCTATTATTTCCAGAGTAAGAGCATAAGTTTCTATCGGTATAAAACATTTTATTCTTAACAGGGACAGTATTCTCGCATTGCCTTTGGCGGCTCTGGCGTTTCTTGCTTTCTACTTGTCTTTCTGCTAGTATTTTTCAGTTATGTAATCATCATTGTTGATTAACTCGTAAAAAG
>JAZDIE010000270.1:0-9415 GCA_043805295.1 Pseudomonadota bacterium | reverse complement strand
CAAGTGATGTGGATCTCGCGGCTCGCATCGTATGCGCAGACCCTGACGCAAAATTGCGGGATATATTCCTGGACACCGTATATCTCGCCTCTCGAAAGCGGCCTATAGCGCCTAAGAGCATAAACCAAAAAAAATATATCGACGCAATCAGGGCGTTCGATATAGTATTCGGGATTGGGCCAGCCGGCACGGGAAAGACCTACCTTGCAATGGCAATGGCGGTTGCCTCATTGGCGCAGGAACGGGTGCAACGAATCATACTGGTTCGACCCGCTGTTGAAGCAGGAGAAAGCCTGGGGTTTCTCCCCGGTGATCTCTATGAAAAGGTAAACCCCTATCTCAGGCCGCTACATGATGCCCTGCATGATATGATGCCATTTGAAAAAGCAGGCCGACTGGTACAGCAGGGGGTTATAGAGGTTGCTCCGCTTGCCTTCATGAGAGGCCGTACACTGAACAATTCTTTCATCATCCTCGACGAGGCGCAAAACACAACCCCTGAACAGATGAAAATGTTCCTGACCCGCCTGGGTTTTGGATCAAGAACTGTCATCACAGGGGATGTTACACAGGTGGACTTGCCTACTGGCGCGACATCAGGATTGGTGGAGGCCCGAGATATACTTCAAAAAATCAAAGGGATATCGTTTGTCTGTTTTGCAAAACAGGATGTAGTGCGGCACAGCTTAGTTAGGGATATCATAAAGGCATACGAGGACCTGGAAGAAAAGAAAAAAGGGAACAGGAAAGTTTAAAACCATATGGTATCAGAAAAGTTTAAAAGCTTATTTAAGCTGCGCGCAGTCCCTTCTCTGAAAACACCCTTATCTGAAAAACAGGCAAGGTGGCTGCTGCTTATTGTAGTCAGCTTAGTCATAACCGCGATCCTTTTCCCAAGCCTGTTCGTTCCGCCGCCTGACTACAAGGTGGGAGATGTTGCCGGACGAGATATAAAATCACCAAAGGATTTTCTGGTCGAGGACGAGACAGCCACTGAAAAAAAACGGCAGGATGCAGCAGAAGCAGTGCTTCCTGTTTATGGTTTTGACGATATCATACTCCAACAACTGGATGAAACCTTAGATAACGCCTTCCGCCCGCTCAGTGAATTGCTTGAAAAATCAATAAGATCTCCGGAGCAGAACACACAAATTGAGCCTAATTCCGAGCAGGCCAAGTCAACAGGTGTCGCGCATGAACTTGTATGGAAACAAAAAGAGGCTTTTGAAAAAGACCTTGGCGTTGTAATAAGCGACGAAGAATACGGGGTGTTGGAGATCAATGCCTTTTCAAAGACAGTATCCGACGCTATCCTGCAACTTCTTAGGGGAGTGTTATCTAAAGGAGTAGTCGCAGACGAAGATCTGTGGAATGAAAAAACCAGAGGAATCACACTAATAACAACTACAACAAGAGCAGAAAACACCGTCCGGGATCTGGAAGGATTTCACCCCTTGTCAAGGGCGCAGGCGACTGTTCAAACAATAGCATCCGCCCAGTTCAGACGCTTTAGTCCCAGCCTGAGAAACACCATAATTGATATTGCCCAAAATCTGATCCGGCCTAACGTCAAATTAAATAGAAACGAGACAAGACAGAGAAGGATCGCAGCCAGAGAGGATGTAAAGGACGTATTTTTTCAGATTAAACAAGGCGAGATGATACTAAGAGAAGGCGAAAAAGTGCTCGCGTCACACATAATACGGCTGGAAATGCTAAAAAAAGATATAAGCAAGGCGCAGATGGCTGGCATGGCTCTGGGGCTTATATTGATCTTTGGCATTGCGATAAGAATAGTTTTTATAACTCACCTCAAAAAGACCAGCCATGCCCCGCAAGCAAATAAAGACTTTATCTTTCTATGTATAATGCTTGTAGCCTCGTTTCTTCTGGCAAAGGTCTGCATAGCGCTGGCAGAAGGCGTTAGCGAGAATATCTCGCATTCCATACAGACCCCTTCTTTATTCTTTGTGATACCTATCGCAGCCGGCGCCATGACCGTATGTCTCTTCATGGGAATGAACGTTGCGGTTCCATTCGCCTTGCTTGCTGCTATCCTGACCGCCTTTTTGTTTGAAGACCGGTTTGCGTGGTTTGTCTACTTTCTATTAAACAGCCTTATAGGCGCTTATTGGGTGAAAAGCTGTAAAGAACGCGGGGTGCTAATCAGAGCCGGCGTTAAGGTAGGGCTTGTAAATATTGCGGTCATGCTCTGTCTGACCATGTACAAAGGTTCTATTATATGGTTACAACTTTTTGAAAACTCGATATTCGGATTCGCGGGCGGTGTCTTCGCCAGCATAATTACTACTGGAATCGCCCCTCTTATGGAGATGTTGTTTGATTATACCACTGACATTAAAATGCTGGAAATCGCCAATCTGGAACAACCGTTGATCAAGAGACTAATGTTAGAGGCACCTGGGACATACCATCATTCAGTTATAGTCGGGAACATGGTGGAAGCCGCTGCAGCCTCTATCAGCGCAAATCCCCTGTTAGCCAAGGTTATCGCCTATTATCATGACATAGGCAAAATTTCTAAACCTCTATATTTTATTGAAAATCAGACAAGAGACGAAAATAGGCACGACAAACTAGCCCCCTCGATGTCCAGCCTTATCCTTATCTCGCACGTAAAAGAAGGTGTGGAAATAGCCAGAAAGCATAAGTTGGGAGGCGCTATTGTTGATGCTATTCAACAACATCATGGAACCGCTCTCATCTCATTTTTCTATGAAAAGGCAAAAAAATTAAAAGGGGAAGCCTCGGTCAATATTGACGACTTCAGATACCCAGGCCCAAAGCCGCAAACAAAAGAAGCTGCGCTTGTTATGCTAGCGGACGTGGTTGAGGCAGCATCCCGAAGTCTGGAAGAACCCACGCCTTCGCGTGTGCAAGGTCTGTTGCAAAAAATGGTCAACAAGGTCTTTCTGGACGGTCAATTGGATGACTGCGATCTCACCCTCCGCGACTTACACGAAATTGCAAAATCTTTTAATAAAACCCTGAATGGGATATTCCATGGCCGCATAGAATACCCTGACGAACAGCAAATCCAAAACAAAAAGGCAAATGGAGATTCTAATAGACAACCGGCAAAATCTGTATCCGATGAACGAAAAGAAGCTCAAGAAGAAGGCGAAGAACATCTTAAGCGCCTTGGCATGTCCTGACGCTGAGCTTTCAATTCTCATTGTCGATGACCTACAGATTGCTGAATTAAACAAGGCATACCTAAAAAAATCGGGGCCGACAAACGTCATTGCCTTTCCTATGCAGGAAGGGGAATTTAACGCGATCAACCCTGCTCTTTTGGGCGACGTGGTAATCTCAATAGAGACCGCAAACCAAGAGGCCTTAAATTCAGACATGAAACTGGAAAAACGCCTTGATGAACTCCTAATACATGGGGTGCTGCATCTGTTAGGATTTGACCATGAAAAAACACGCGGCGAAGCAAAAAGAATGGAAGAAAAAGCAAAATATCTAATGGAAATACTTAAACAAAAAAAATAAGTTAGGAGATTTGACTATGGCTAGGTTATCTATAAATATAGACCATATAGCGACTCTAAGAGAGGCAAGGAAAACTCTATTCCCAGATCCGGTAGCAGCCGCTATCCTTGTTGAACTGGCTGGCGCAGACGGCGTGGTAGTGCATCTAAGGGAAGATAGACGCCATATCCATGATAGAGATGTGCGGCTTATCCGGCAGACAATCCAGACAAGGCTTATACTCGAAATGGCCGCAACTGATGAAATGGTGGATATCGCGCTTGATGTAAAGCCTGACCTGGTAACGCTCGTACCTGAAAAAAGAAAGGAATTAACCACTGAGGGAGGCATTGACGTCGTTGCGCATCAAAACGAGATAGAAAAAAAAATAAACCAGCTCCAAAAAGGAAAAATAAAGGTAAGCCTCTTTGTAAATCCTGAACCTGAGCAGATAAAGACAGCTCAAAAGATCAACGCAGATATGGTGGAAATACATACCGGCAGGTTCTGCGACGCTGAATCAGATGAAAAAAAAGAAGAAATGCTTAGGCTTATTGTAGATGGAGCGAGGCTTGCCCGCAATCTGAAATTAGGGGTCAACGCTGGCCACGGACTGAATTATACCACCATAAAAGCCTTTAAAGGGGTCAGCGAGATATCAGAGTTCAGCATCGGTCATAGTATCATCGCCAGGGCAGTTCTTGTTGGACTTGAGCGGGCAGTGAGGGAGATGATAGCTATAATACATCTATTATAGAAACAGGTAGTAGCTACTCAGGTGGATAGACTGAAGACTGAAGGTTATGCATTTTCTGAATAGTTACTATTTTACAGTAGCATATCTCCCTTTTTTTACAAAAACTATGCTGTTTCTACTTTTCTTTGCGCGATACATAGCCTCATCTGCGAGCCTGACAAGATCATCGACAGTCTTAAAATCGTTTACCAATGACGCAACACCAATACTTGCAGTGACCTTTGCAAGGACGTCCACGTTTTCGCCGTACTTGCCCGATATGATCATCTTAAGATCAGCAATCCCCTTAAGTATATCACGGGCTACGTTTAACGCCTCCTTTTCCTCAAGACCAGAGACAAACAGGTTGTACTCGTCCCCGCCGTATCTGGCAAGCAACCCTCTTCTTCCGCAGCGGTTAAAAATATAGGAGTGGAGGAATTCCGCTACCGCAGAGATAGCCCTGCTCCCAATGCGATGGCCAAAAGAATCGTTTACCTCTTTAAAACAATCCAGGTCAATAAAGTATAGATACCCCTTCCCGCCTGCCTCATCCAGGTTATCCATAACGTTTTCAAGCCTGGCCTCAAAATATTTTTGGGCGTAAAGACCGGTAAGGAGATCCTTACGGAATTCTATCGCCCTGATGATAGTATTGCTCACGTATCGTTCGCAAAAGTACTCCATCAGTTCAAGATCATGGTTTGAATAAGGCCGGTTACCCTTTTTGTTAATCAATTGAATAACCCCTATCGGCCTTTTCTCAATCAGGATCGGCACGGCCAGTATACTGTCAGGAGACACGTCCAGTTCCTTGCTATACTCTGGATCAAACAACTCGCTGCTTAACACGTCATTCACCAATATCGCTTTGCCAGTACGGTAAACATAACCGACAAGCCCTTTGCTGGCTGATATGGAACGTCCGACAAGCATCTCTGATTTGTCTCCGAAACAAGCCACAAAAACAAGCTTTGTCCTGTCATAGTCGATCTTGCCGTCTTCGTAGTAGACCCTGGTCAAGGGATTGTCGATATATATTGTGCCATTTCTGGAAGGGGCTATAAAACGATTGGCAAACATAAGAACTTCACGAACAATCTCGCCAAAGCTCACCTGTGGAACTTCCTGCTTGTTCTTTTTCTGCCGGTCCAGAATTTCATCGAAAAACCTGTCTTCAAGACAAAAAATCTCGTCCATGATTATCTTTCCTCGCCTACATAGAATCTTGTACACAGACGATGGACAACGGGACAGAGACCACAAACGATGTATTTTCGTGGTCCGTGGTCTGTCGTCCATCGTACATCATGCACATTGACAGCAACTCGCCCATTCGGTTATTATGCCCCCATGATATACGGAATAGGTGTTGATATTGTTAGTATGCCACGCATGAAAAATGCAATAGATCGTTGGGGAGATGCGTTTTTAAACAAGGTATTCACTCAAGCAGAACAGCAGTACTGTCTTGAAAGACACGATTCTGGCTGCCGCTTTGCTCTTCGCTTTGCCGCAAAAGAAGCGCTTTTGAAAGCGCTGGGTATAGGCCTGACTAGCGGCATTACCTTAAAAGAAATCGAGATCATAAACAACCGGCTAGGCAAGCCGTCCTTGCTTCTTCACGGAAAGGCACATGCCTTATGTTTTACTAATAATATCACAACCAATTTTCTAAGTCTATCAGATGATGGAAACTATGCAATAGCAATGGTAGTGTTAGAAAAGTCGTTACATGAATAATTTTTTTGCGTATGACTTTGTCAGCCGCTCCCCTGCCGAGACAATTAAATTCGGCGAAAAGCTAGGAAAACGCCTCTTCCCAGGCTCAATCGTAGCGCTTACTGGCAATCTTGGCAGTGGCAAGACCTGTCTGGTTCAGGGAATTGCAATAGGCTTGGGTATACCAAAAGGGGTACTTATCACAAGTCCTACATATACCTTGGTAAACACATACGAGAGTCGTATCCCGTTTTTTCATATTGACCTCTACAGAATCAATGCCTTATCCGAGCTGGAAGATATTGGATTTTCAGAAATAATATCGGCGATAACGCACTAGTTATCGAGTGGGCTGATAAAATAGAAGGGATTCTGCCGCATGATCGACTTGCAATATCCCTGACAATAAAGAGCGACGAAAGCCGAATGCTTAATATAATGGCAAATGGGGCGCGGCACGCCGAAATATTTACAGAAATCTTTCCTATTTAAACTTAGCCATAGTCCGCCTAAACCCTGGAAGTGCGCGGATAATTGTTTCGTTGTCCACGCAATACGCTATCCGGAAATAACCCGGACATCCGAATCCGCTTCCCGGCACTGTTAATATAAGCTCTTCCTGCAATGCCCTAACAAAAGCAACATCGTCAGGGATTGGAGTCTTTGGGAAAAGGTAAAAAGCGCCTTCAGGCTTTTCAAAACAATAACCATAATCATGTAGCGCGTTTGAAAGCAGGTCACGCTTTTCCTGGTATACTTTCGGATCAACTCCTATGCCTTGCAATTTTGCAATAACCCGCTGCATCAGCGCAGGGGCATTCACAAAGCCCAATATGCGGTTTGCCAGCGTAAGACCTGCTGCAAGGGTTTCCCTATACTCAGACCGAGGACTGACCACTACAAAGCCAATCCGCTCGCCTGGTATTGATAGGTCTTTTGAGTATGATGTAACTACTATGCTGTCAGAATATATGGGCAATACGCCTGGAACGACCCTATTATCAAAGACAATCTTTCGGTACGGCTCGTCAGAGACCAGATAGATTGTTCTGCCAAATTCCTTTGATTTTTTAAGTAACATGGCCGCCAACGATTCCAGCCCTTCCTTAGAATATATCTTGCCTGTGGGATTGTTGGGTGAATTTATCAGCAGGGCGCGGGTTTTTTCCGTGCAAGCAGCCTCAACGGCCTCAATGTCAAGATCAAAATCTGGCTCCGTCTGGACAGGGACAAGTGTTCCTCCGTGGTTTGAGACATAGAAGGAATATTCAACAAAGTACGGCGCTGGCACAATCACATTTTCTCCGGGATTCAGGATGGTCTTAAATACAAGGTTAAGTCCGGCTGCCGCGCCGCATGTCATAATGATATCGTGTTCTGTAATCAGCGACCCCTGTTCGCCTGCCAGGAATTGCGCCACCATCCTTCTGGTCGCGCTATATCCGGCATTGGGCATATAGGCATGGCCTCCGGGCGTAGAAGCTTGTACAACTTCAAGGAGCGCGTCTTTAAATTCTTTGGGAGGCTCAAGATTGGGATTACCCAGGCTGAAATCAAATACCTTTTCTGACCCATGCTTAGCCTTAAGCCGCGCCCCTTCTTCAAACATCCGGCGTATCCACGAAGAAGACATCATGATCTGTTCTATATTTTTTGATACTGACAAGGGTTTCTCCAATTTTTTTATTGTGTAACAAAATAAACAGCTCACTGCAATAGCTTAACGCATATAAAAAAGGTCGTGACACAAAATACCCGTTATGATACTATTTTTATCTTAGCGTTTAAATTCTAGCGCTTTGCGTAAAGGAACATAATGATCATGCCAAAGGCGCGTATTATAGCAACAGGGTCTGCAACACCTAAAAGAATACTTACCAATTTAGATCTCGAATCTATTGTGGATACATCAGACGAATGGATCACCCGCAGGACAGGGATAAAGGAAAGGCGTATCTCTCAGCAGGGGGAAAACGAAAAAACGTCCGACTTGGGGGCGTCCGCATCCTTAAAAGCGCTTGAAATGGCAGGAATGAGCCCACAGGAAATAGACATGATAGTAGTAGGGACCATTACACCTGACGGCAATTCCCATCAGTAGGATGTATGATTCAACACAAAATCAACGCTAATAAAGCAAATGCGTTTGATGTCTATGCAGGATGCTCTGGTTTTATCTACGCGCTTTTCATAGCAGAAAAAGCGATCGCCACAGATAGTTGCCGCACTGCTTTAGTTATAGGCGCAGAGCGCTTATCCTCTATAACCAACTGGCAGGACAGAACGACCTGCGTCCTGCTGGGCGACGGAGCAGGAGCAGTTATCCTTGCAAAAGGGGATGGAGATGACGGCATTCTATCTTCTCACCTTGGTTCTGACGGAAGCTACTGGGAACTCCTATATTCAGAGAACGGCTCACCTTCACCCGCTTTTCCTAAGATATTGGGAGATTTTGAAGGAAAACCATATTATCTTACAATGGACGGTAACAAGCTGTTTAAAAAGGCGGTAACATATCTCTCTGACATTGCCTTTGAGGCATTAAAACACAACGGCCTTACCAGTTCGGATGTAAAGATGGTCGTACCGCATCAGGCCAATATAAGAATAATCGAAGCGCTTTCAGAAAAGATCTCCGTTCCTATGGAAAAAGTCTATACCAACATCCACAAGTACGGAAACACATCTTCAGCTTCGATCCCGATTGCATTAGATGAGGCCAATCGAGACGGGCTTCTTAACCCTGGCGATATAGTGCTTCTTGTTACATTCGGAGCAGGCCTTACATGGGGCGCGTCTGTTGTGCGCTGGTCCATGGGAGTTAAGCCCTAGCTTACGGCTTCAACACGCTCTATCTGCGGCACTTCCCGCATAATAAACTTTTCGATCCCGTTTTTTAAGGTCTGCTGAGCCATTGGGCACCCCCTGCAAGCCCCTTGCAACCTAACCTTTACTATGTTGTTTTCTACCTCGACCAATTCAACATTACCGCCATCAGCCTGTAGGGAAGGGCGTATCTTTGAAAGCGCTGCTTCAACTAATTCTTTCATGTCCTTAAATTCCTCCGTCAACTTTAGTCACTTTAGTTCACTTATAACTTTAGCCACTTGTTACTTGAGCCATCTTATGAGCAGGAAGGATAATGGTAAATATAGTCCCTTGTCCGGCCTCGCTCTCAACATAGATTGACCCGCTGTGGGTTTCCAGTATCCGCAAAACTATGGTAAGCCCTACCCCAGCGCCCCTGTTTTTGGTTGTATAGAATGGATCATAAATCAGCGGAATATCCTTTTCTGGAATACCCTTGCCAGTATCAGATACCTTTATAACTATTGATCCGTCTTTTCGTTCCCGTGCGGTAACATTAAACACTCCGCAATTATCCATCGCCTCACAGGCATTTAACGCCAACTGGTAGAACATCTCTTTTAAAAACGCATCATCGCATGCAACACGCAT
>JAZDIE010000269.1:0-3661 GCA_043805295.1 Pseudomonadota bacterium | reverse complement strand
CTACCCTTATAGTCTCGCTTTCTCCTCTGATAGTCCTTGGACTGGTAATCTATCATCAATTTTCCGGAATGTATGAAAACAAAATAATAGAACAAATCACATACAGAGCGCGCTCTCAAGCTGAGGCAATCGACCTTTTTTTGAAAGAGCGGACAGCTATCCTAGGCGCTATGGCGGATACGCACGAACTGGATAATATAGTCAACTCAGAATTGCTGGCCAAAATATTCGGCGTTATGAACTCCAGGGCAGGAGCATTTGTCGATCTTGGAGTATTTGACAGCAAGGGTAACCATGTGGCTTATGTGGGCCCCTATGAACAACTAAAAGGGTTAAACTACTCTCAGGAAGAGTGGTTTAACCAGGTAATGAACAAGGGTGTCTATATAAGTAATGCGTATATGGGCTATCGCAAGATACCTCATATAATCATTGCAATCAAACGCCAGAAAGAGGGTAAAAACTGGATACTGCGGGCCAC
Organism: Pseudomonadota bacterium; assembly: GCA_043805295.1. Lineage (GTDB taxonomy): Bacteria > Desulfobacterota > Desulfobacteria > Desulfobacterales. The sequence continues at coordinate 3,180 of JAZDIE010000269.1, read as the reverse complement.
GATCGATCCTAATGTCTTTGAAAGCATTGTCCGTGAGGCACAACTAGGCAAAACAGGCGATGCGTTCATTATCAATACTGAAGGGATATATCAAACAACTCCGCGTTTTGGCGGAAAAATACTTTCAATGTGCCCTCTTGAAACAGACCAGTTCGGGAGCGGAACTACGGTCAATGGATGGTATCAGGCTAACAGCAAAAATTCTCTCTGCGCAGGCAGATGGCTTAAGCAGGTAAGATGGCTTCTGGTAATTTCTCAAGATCCGGCTGAAGAAAAATCCGGACTCTTTGCAACTCGAAATCTGGAAATAATAATTATTGCTTTCGGAATCCTTGCAATTGTCGGCACCACAATCTTTACCACACATTCGACTATTTCCAGACTTGTGCAAACAGAAACTAAAATGAATGAATTAAACGCTCAACTCATCCAATCCGACAAGCTTGCGGCGCTTGGAAAAATGGCGGCAGGCGTCGCGCATGAGATCAACAACCCATTGGCTATCATCGTGCAAAAGACAGGCTGGATGCAGGATCTATTGGAAGAAGAAGTGTTCCAAAAAAGTAATCACTATGAAGAATATAATGACGCTATTGGAAAAATTGAACATCATGTGGAACGGATACGTAAGGTTGTCCATAATATGCTGGGATATGCGCGGCGCATGGAACCAAGACTTGAAGATGTTGACATAAATGAAACTCTTATTCAGACCTTATCCATGCTTTCAAACTATGCCAACCTAAAGAATATCGAAATCAAGCTTAATCTGTCTATTGACCTGCCGATTATCGCGAGCGACCAGGCACAGTTACAACAAGTCTTTCTTAATCTTTTATCAAATGCAATAGATGCTATCGGGAAAGACGGCTTAATAAATATAAGAAGCAGAACAGAGGATGCTAATATTGTAGTAGATATTGTTGATAATGGACCGGGTATTCCTGAAGAGGCGCAAAAAAAAGTTTTTGATCCGTTCTATACAACAAAAGAGACAGGAAAAGGAACCGGCCTTGGACTTTGGGTATGCTATACCATCATGGAACGGATGGGAGGATCCCTCAGCCTCAAAAGCGAACCAGGCAAGGGAACCACGTTTACGGTTTTGGCGCCTGTTATAATACCTGAAAAAAAATAACGAATCCTACAAGCCTTGGGAGAACCTATGGAGCATTTTAAAGTCTTGATAGTTGATGATGAAAATGATTTTCTCGAAACCATTATTAATCGTCTTAAAAAAAGAGACATCGACGTGACTGGAGTAACTAATGGCGAGGCAGCTCTGAAATCCCTGAAAGAAAAAGCGGTTGATGTAGTTGTACTTGACATAAAAATGCCCGGACGTCTTGATGGTATTGAAACGTTAAGAGAGATAAAAAAAGAGTATCCTTTTACCGAGGTCATCCTTCTCACTGGCCATGCATCGGTTGAAACAAGCATAGAGGGTATGAAACTGGGCGCATTTGATTACATGTTAAAACCAGTAAAGCTTGAAGAACTTATCATGAAAATATCGCAGGCCTTTACAAAAAAAAAGGATCGGCGATAAAAAAAACAAAAAACAGGAGGAGTAAAAATGATTCAAAAATGGGCTGGAGTTTTATGTGGTGTTTTAGTCTTAGTCTGTGCAGCGGTTTCACAAGGTTCCACAGAGGTGTCTTCCGATGAACTGTTGAAAATCCTAAAAGAAAAAAAGGTGATATCTGAAGAGGACATTATCAAGGCAAAGGCTGTTGAAGGGAAAAAGGCCGAAGTCATGGTCAAGGCCGGCACAAAACCAAAAAGCATAAACCTGAAAGGCAGGGTACAGGTTAGATATACCTCGGTCGAAAACGGTGATCTGCGAAACGTGACTTCACAGAACTCTTTTGATCAATCTGAATTCGACGGATTTTCCATCCGAAGAATGCGCCTCCAGATTTACGGCGAGGCGGTTGATCAGTGGGAGTACGCAATCCACTTAAGCGCTGATGGCGATCACAACACAGACAGAATAGACCCTGCTTCAGCAGACTATGAATTAAAAAAAGACGAGGTGGGGGTCAAGGTTCAGGACGCATACATTAACTATAACCCGGATCCATACTTCAATGTTGTATTCGGGCAATTTAAATCACGTTTTTCCCCTTCGTATCTGACAGGCGGAACAGTCCTTCCTCTTTGCGAACGCCCCCTTGCAGTGGACAAAATAGCCCGTAAACGCGAGACTGGAATCAGCATAGAGTCATCTCTTAAAGGCGAGTTGGACGGACGGGGTCATGGCGCAAAGCAGTATGACAAGCCGGTATTTTACGCAGTCGGATTATACAATGGTAACAGCTATAATCAGATGAGAAACGACAACGAGAACATGATGCTTACCGGCATGCTGGTTTACCGGCCATTACAATATATTAATTTCGGGGCAAGCTATGCCTATGACCAGGTCGGATATGACAGCGAAACCACGTCTCTTGGAAGCGCCACGATCTCAAATGGGAAATACGTATTCAATGTAAAAGACGGCACAGTTGGAACACGGTTAAATATCTGGGATTTTAATTCAGCGATTGACGCAGGGCCTGCGCATATTCAGATTGAATATGTCCAGCAACGCGGAGAGTGCGTCCGGCAATACGGGTATGGCGTTGAAGGGGAATATGACCTTACCGATTATTTTCAGTTGACCGCACGTTACGATGAGTTTGATCCAAACATGGATACAGACAACTCGCTTGACAGCGTTTGGTACACAGTAGGGTGCAACTGGTTTCTGCACAAGCACGATGTAAAATGGCAGCTTAACTATAGCATTAGAAACGAAAAATATGGGGAGGAAGAAGACAACAACGCGCTGGTATCGCACTTCCAAATACTTTTCTGATACATAGGTTATTAGACTGAAGGCTGTTAGGAATATTGTATTCCTTCAGTCTAACAGTCTTTAGTCGGTTCTTTCTCAAAATAAGGGGTTGCCGCAAAATAACTTTTACTTTTTGACATCATTCTTTGACTTAGCTTTCAATAGTCAAGCGGGTAAAATTGTGTAGTTCCATCGTTTGCTCACTCTGCATAATTTTATTATAACATTTTATACCGCATAATAGTAAATGTTATTTTGCGGCAATGCCTAAGTGGGTAATTTATTTGTTCCCTCTCCCCTTGTGGGAGAGGGTTAGGGTGAGGGGTAGAAATTAAAAA
>JAZDIE010000268.1:0-2693 GCA_043805295.1 Pseudomonadota bacterium | reverse complement strand
GCAGTTCTTTTTTTATTGCAAAATTCAAATCCTGAGCTTTGTCACAATGTGCAATTGCGGCCTCAAAGTCTCCGCTTGCCGCGTAAGCCACTGCCAGGTTGTTGTGCGCCAGGGCAAATTTTGGCTCAAGCTCTAAGGCCTTTTCACTTGCCTGGATGCTTTCCTCAAATTTTCCTTCTTGCAGGTATGCGGCGCCGAGATTGCTATGCGCTTGAGCCAGCTTTGGATCAAGCAACACTGCTTTTGTCAGCGCTTTAATTGCTTCGTATGATTCGCCTTTTTGTAGATATGCAAACCCCATATTTGAGTAGGCTACGGCAAAATTGGGCCTCAGCTTAACCGCCTTTTGGTTCATGTCTATTGCGGAGTCCAGTTCCCCCCGCTGCATGAATATCCCGCCCAGATTAACGTACGCCTCGACGATGGTCGGACTATTTGCAATAGCCTCGTAAAACTCCTCGATTGCTTCATCAATCATTCCTTTACCGACATACGCCACTCCAAGGTTGTAGCGGGTGCGTCCGCATTCTGGGTTTTTATCACGCGCTATTGTTAGCTCTTCCAGCCATTCATCAAGGGTTTTATTTGGTATTTGCTGCATAATTACCTCTTAAGGGGTTGACAGTAAAAAAAAAGCTTGCTAAGTTTATAAAAATTAGCTCATTCGTAAAGTACGAAAGAACTCATAACATATACAAAATGTGCAAGTAAAGGTTAAAATAAAAGGAGGGTATGTCATGGTAAAAATGTGCAAGTCTCGGAATGGGGTCGTTGTTTTTGCTGTTATGTTAGCGGTTTTGCTGATGTTGGCATTGCAGGCGTTTGCGGCTGACGGAGGGGGGCTGACAGGTAAGGAAAAGGTCAAAAAGGCACAGGAATTAGCGCAGAAGGCACAGCAGATGGCGGCTGAGGCAAAAGAAAAAGGGGATTTAAAGCTTGCCCAGGATGCGGCTGACCTTGCCGACCAGGCATCGTTGCTTCTTACCGAGGTTGTGTTAGAGGCTGAGGAAAAGGGGGATACGGAATTAGGCGCTGAGGTGCGGGCAGTGGCGGATGTTGTTCAGGCGACGTGTGTCTCTATTGTAGAGACTGCGCAGATGATCTCTCAGACCAGCACTGACGCAAACGTTGTTGCCGTAGCAGCGGATGTTATGGCTAAGGCCAACTCTGTTCAGGAAAATATGGTGCAGGTACAGATTACTATAGATACATTTACGCCGCCAGCAGGACCTGCAGAGGAAAAGAAGGAAGAGAAAAAAGAAGAGGAAAAGAAAAAAGATGATGGACTAAAAGGTCCTGCTGAACCGACTCCTTCTGATGTCAAGGATACGGAACCGGCAAGTCAACCATAAGTATTTGTTAGATATAGATTGAGATATAGATTAAGATAATAAGGAGGGGTCTTATGAAAAATAAGATGGCGTGGTTAATAATTGTAGGTATTGGGATAACTCTTACACTATCTGCGGCGGGCTTTGCGGAGCCTCTTTTTACGGTAAAACCAAAGCTTGACGCAAGCTATAAAAAGGACAACAACTTTTACAGATCAGATACAGAAGATAACGCTGGAGCGGATGTGCAAAATTCAGAAAGAGAAGTGACAAGCTATCTGATTCAGCCAGGGATAATGTTTGGGGCAAAATCATCCCAGGCAAGCATTATGCTTAATTATACCCTTGATTCCTATTCTTATGATGATGGTGATCTCATTGCGGGTGAGGAAGAGACAGACGACTATATTGGTCATACAGGCGTGCTTCAGGCAAGGTATAGGGCTACGGGGCGCACGACCTTGGGGCTTGATGAATCGTTGAACAAGACACGCGATCCTGGACAGTCGGATGCGAATACCAATGAATCAACCCCTGAAAAATATACCATTAACAGGCTGACACCATCGCTATCTCATCAGATAACCGAAAACGTTAGCACCATGTTCAGGTACCAGAATACAGAAACCGCTTATTCCAAGTCAACTCTGGAAGACTCAAGTGAGCACAAGGGGATCGTTGACTTGACCTATATGTTAAATGAAACCATCTCTTTGACCGGTGAATATCAATATTGGGAAAGAGATTATAATATGGCCACTGCTAATTACTGCTCACAAGAAGTTGATTTGATCATGAAAAAACAGTTCAATTACCTTACCGCAGAGGGAGGGGTTGGATATCAGGACAGGGAGTTTGATACTGAGAGCGTCAATGATATGGATACTTTTACCTACAAGGTAGGGATATCAGGGCAAATGCCTGAGGCGCCGGAAAAGGCAAAGTCATATATGTCGCTTTTTGCAAGTCAGAATTTCAATGACCAGGGGATTGGGAATTCTTACTATACAACAAACAAACTCACCCTTGCCGCTGGCCATGTGTTTATGGAAAGGGTTCCTCTGAATATCAATGGGTCTTACCAGAATAGCGATTATGAGACTGAGACTGGTCTTTCCTCGGCAGGGATTACAGAGGCGAGGGATGACGATACTTATACTTTTTCCGGCGATATCGGCTATATGGTGCTGGAGGACCTTACTATATCTGTAGGCGCTGGGTATGAAGAGCGCAATTCGAACATACTTGGCAGAGATTATAACAACGAATTTGTAATGGCAAAGGCTGCGTTTGAACATAAGATGGGAGAGTAGCTGGTTTTTTGCTATACATAGCCGTCATAAGGCAGATCGCTGCGTTACT
>JAZDIE010000267.1:0-8467 GCA_043805295.1 Pseudomonadota bacterium | reverse complement strand
AACTGCTTGCTGAAAGTAAGACCAAGTTATGCTTTACCTGTCATAAGGGTATGCTGGACGAGGTTAAAGGTGGAGTGGTGCATGGGTTGTTTGGCCGGGGTGAGTGCCTGGAATGCCATAATGCCCATGCCTCAAGCAATCCAGATCAACTTATTAAGGGGGGAAGCGAAGGGTGCATAGAATGCCATTCCGATATCTGGCAAAAATCGTCTGAAAGCAAGTATAAGCATACCCCTTTTGTTGAAGAGCCGTGCGTCGTGTGCCATAATCCACATGGCAGTAAAATATCCGGGCAGTTGAACAGGCCCGCTGGCCCACTCTGCCTATCATGTCATGAGACGGTAGCTGACGGCTTAAAAAATCAAAAACACCCCCATTCTCCTGCGCTTGAAGGGAATTGCCTGGTTTGTCATGCGGCGCACTCTGGAGAAAGGGGTAAGCTTTTAGTCGCTGAAGGAGGAGGCCTTTGCAAAGAGTGTCATGACCCAAATCAGCAGTTGGTGCAGAATTCGCACAAAGGGGTTTCGCTGGTAAATGCTGATTGCAGCGGCTGCCATGAACCGCATTCTTCTGATAGCAAAGGGTTGTTGCATAAAGTTATGCATGAACCGTTTATGAATAAGCAGTGTCAATTATGTCATGAACAATGAGTGAAGGGAGTCTTTTATGAAAGACCTGTGTCAACGCAAAAGAAAACATTATATAAGCAGCTTGGCCATTATTCTATTATTGGCAGGATGGATGGGAGTATGCCACGCTTCAGGGGGAGCATATGCTACAAAATGTTTTACCTGCCATAAAGACCTCCAAAAGGAATTGAACCTTTCTGCGGCGCATAGTCCATTTAAGCAGCTTGATTGCGGTAGTTGCCACAGCCCGCACACCTCAAACTATCAAGGATTAATAAAACAAGAAGTTGGGGATGTGTGTAAGAGCTGTCATAAAGATAAGGCTATTAGCCGTGGCTTTGTCCATGCTCCGGTTGAACGTGGAGAATGCACAAAGTGTCATGACCCCCATGCCTCATTTAACCAAGCCCTGCTATCTGCGGCAAAGGGGGAGCTATGTTTTAAATGCCACAAGCCTGAGAGCATTTTTATGGGGTCAAAAAAACATTCTCCTGCTGAAAAAGGAGAATGCCTAAAATGCCACAACCCACATGGATCTGACAATCCAGCCATGATACGTCAATCAGACGGCACGCTATGCCTTTCATGTCATGCGGCCAACCAGGCAAGGATGCAAAACGCGCACAACTTCAGTAAGGGCGAGGAGATTAATTGCCTTTCATGCCATAGCCCGCACGGATCTGATAACAACAGCTTTATTCGAAAAAATCAGCATGCTCCTTTTCGTGAGAAAAAGTGTAATACTTGTCATGGTTCTCCAAGTCCAACCAGCGGGCAGGATATAAAAGATAAGAGTGCGCTTGCGTGCCTGCAATGTCATGAAAATACAAAAGAGACCTTTTTGAAGGTAAATAGCCACATACAAGCAGGGCTTTTTTGTATAGATTGTCACAGCCCTCACGCATCTGATTATAAGGGGATGGTTAAGGGGAGCCTTGAGAGGAATTGCCTCTCTTGCCATACTGACACTTATTCTCATATGAAAAATAAAAAGGTCAAGTACCAGCATCCTGAAATAAAAAATTGTAGTAATTGTCACAACCCTCACGGCTCTAACGAGCGGCTTTTATTTGCAGATGAGGTATCAAAGGTGTGCTCCAAGTGCCATGATCGCCACGTTAAATTTTCTCACCCAATAGGAAAGGACACTATAGATCCCAGGTCAAAGCGCGATATTGACTGTCTTACCTGTCATGGGTTGATGGGGACGGAACATCGTTTTGCGCTACGATTTGACAGGTCAAAGCAGTTGTGTGTGCAGTGTCATATGGGATATTAACAGTCAACAACAATAATTTTTTGGAAGGGTGTTATGATGAAAGCAATGAGGGTTATTTTTTTATGCCTTGTCCTTTTCATGGTACCGCTTTCCAGCCGGGCAAGAGACGCTTCTTTTTCAGTTGTTGCCACGCTGACGAGTAATAAGGAGATCGGACTTATCGGGGTTATCGGCGGGCTGTTTTTTGATGAATCAAGGCAGAGGCTTTATGTATGCGATTCCTCAAACGGACGGATACTTGCGTATGACAGCGAATTTAATTACCTTTCTGCCTTAAAACCTGGAGGCGACTTAAAATATCCGGCCAGCATAGTGAAATCTCAGGAGAATATTTTTTTTGTTATTGATCCAACTATAAGGGGAGTGCTGGCGGTCGATGTAACTCAAAAACTAGTCCGTAAGGTGCAACTTGCGGGAATACCGAAGGCCGATACATTTCACCCCGGAAACATGACTATAGATTCATATGGTAATATCTATATCATTGATAAGGCAAATTCAGGCATTCTTCTTTTTGACTCAAATCTAATGTTTCAGCGAGAGATTTTACGGGTTGAACATGGGAATATTGACGACGTGAAAATCGATCCGCAGGGGAATATCTATACGATTAGCACGATCGAAGGAATAGTCAGAAAGTACACTTCCTCAGGCGATAAGGTGCTTGAGTTTGGAAAACGCGGTGATGGCAAGGACGAATTTCATTTTCCAGTTAGTTTGGCAGTAGACTCACAAGGGACTATCTATGTGCTTGATAAACACAAGGGTAAGGTTTTGCTGTTTGACGAGACAGGAAGATTCATGCTTGATTTTTCTAAATTCGGGTGGAAGGAAGGGGAATTGGCCTATCCATCTTTTATAGCTGTTAATAATGCTCATCTCATATTTATTGCTGATCAGGATAATGCCAGGGTTAGTGTATTCAAGTTAGTAGGCATGTAAGTTAATCAGGACAGAAAGGAAACATAATATGGATTTGGCGGAACGGATTTCTAGCATCAAGCCTTCGCCGACGCTTGCTATTAACGCCAAGGCGCAGGAGATGAAACGTAGCGGTGTGGATGTAGTAAATTTTGGGGTTGGAGAGCCTGATTTTGATACCCCTTTGCATATCCGGCAGGCTGCTATTGAGGCAATAGAGCAAGGGTTTACAAGATATACGCCGGTCGGCGGCATTGACGAGCTAAAGGACGCGATCATTGATAAATTTAAGCTGGACAACTCCCTTGAATACGAACGGTCTGAGATTCTTGTCTCATGCGGAGGTAAGCATGTCTTATACAATTTGGCTCAAGCGTTTCTCAATCCTGGAGATGAGGTCATAATTCCAGCGCCTTATTGGGTGTCTTATCCTCCGATTGTACTTCTTGCCGGAGGCGTTCCTGTGATTGTGGAAACTGACGAAGCGAGCGGCTTCAAGCTTTCACCTGAAGCGCTTGAGAAGGCAATCACTCCAAAGACAAAACTTCTTATTATGAACAGTCCGTCAAATCCTACAGGCTCCGTATATCGGTTCGATGAGCTTAAACAATTGGCTGAGGTTATTTTAAAATATAATGTTTATGTGATTTCTGACGATATATATGAAAGATTGCTTTTTGATGGGCTTGTTTTTTCTAATATTGCGCAAGTTCAGGGTATGCGTGAAAGGACTTTCGTGGCAAATGGCGTTTCAAAAAGTTATGCCATGACCGGCTGGCGTATAGGGTATATCGCAGGCGCTGCAAAGGTGATTGCAGGCATGCAAAGAATTCAAAGCCAGAGCACCTCTAATCCCAACTCAATTGCGCAAAAGGCTGCTGTAGCCGCTTTTCGTGGGCCTCAAGGAAGTATAGAGGAAATGATTAATGCGTTTGATGAGCGGAGAAGGTTTTTGATTGGACGGTTGAAGGATATACCCCATGTTTCATGTACAATGCCTGAAGGGGCGTTTTATGCCTTTCCCAACTTCAGCCATTACTATAATTATAGCGATGGGAATGGTATGATCCAAAACAGCGCCAGATTGGCCGAGTATTTTCTAACAGAGGGGAAAGTGGCTCTGGTGCCAGGGAGCGCGTTTGGCGCAGATCCATTTATTCGATTTTCTTTTGCCACAAACCTGGCGACGATCGGCAAAGGGATTGACAGAATCAGCGAATCGCTTTTGAAACTAAGGTCTTAACTATTTTGAGAGGAGGGGTGCTATGCCTGAATTTAACTGGACAGGAAAAAATGCAAGGGGCGCTAATCAAGGAGGAGTAATGGAGGCGGCTGATATTGATGCTGTAAAACTCCAGCTTCGCCGGATGAAGATCACGCCTGTCAAGGTGGCGCCAAAACAGAAAGACCTCTTTGAGAATATTCAGTTCATGCAGCCGAGCGTTAAAGAAACTGAGCTAGTTGTCTTTTCAAGGCAGTTCGCCACTATGATTGACGCAGGGCTTCCCCTGGTCCAATGTCTTGAGATATTGCACTCGCAGCAGGCAAACTCCACATTTAAAAAAGCCCTTAAGTCGATTAAGGAAGACGTGGAGGGGGGATTCACCTTTGCAGAGAGCCTGCAAAAATACCCCAAGATATTCAATGAGCTTTTTGTAAATATGATAGCCGCTGGAGAGGCGGGCGGTATATTAGACGTGATCTTAAACAGGCTTGCATCTTATTTGGAAAAGGCAATGGGCCTTAAGAAAAAAGTGATAGGCGCGTTGATCTATCCGGCTATTGTTGTGGTCATAGCAGCGCTTGTAATTGCTGTTATAATGGTTTGGGTAATTCCTGTTTTTGAAGACATGTTTACCGGCATGGGAGGTCAGTTGCCGGCGCCGACGCAGATTGTGGTGAACATGAGTAACTTTATGCGTCATAATATATTGTATATGATTGGTGGAATTATCGCGGTGGTTATTGCATTTAGAGCATGGCGAAAGACCAGGCACGGCGCCATGATAACAGACAGATTTTTTTTAAAGGCGCCTATATTCGGGCCGCTTCTTACAAGGGTCGCGGTTGCAAAGTTTACACGTACGCTTGGCACAATGCTTTCGAGCGGTGTCTCGATTCTTGAAGGGCTTAAGATTGTTGCCAAGACTGCGGGAAACAAGGTTGTTGAAGAAGCTATTATTGATACAAGAACCGCAATCAGCGAAGGTCAAACCATTGCAGATCCATTGACTGCAAGCGGCATTTTTCCGCCTATGGTCTCTCAGATGATAGCGGTCGGCGAATCTACTGGAGCACTTGACGCTATGCTTATAAAGGTCGCTGATTTTTATGATGATGAAGTAGACGCTGCGGTGGGAAATCTTACAGCTATGATCGAGCCTATTATGATGGTTTTTTTAGGAGTCACAATCGGTGGAATTATTGTGGCCATGTATCTTCCTATCTTCAAGCTGGCAGGAGCGGTCGCGGGCAACTAAATTGTGATATGGTTTCTGATCTCTTTTCTCCTTGTATATGGCGGGATGCATGCCTATTTATATGAAAAGGCGCGTTCCGCCCTGAATCTTGGACAGGGCGCAGGCATTGGGCTTGTCGGCTTCATGCTCATTATGGTGTGTTCGCCGATTTTGATCCATTGGCTAAAAGGGTGGACGTTTTCGCAAGGTGTCCGAGTCTTTGCCTGGGTTGCCTATTGCTGGATGGGGTGGCTTTTTATATTTTGTTCTGCGGTATTTGTTTTTGACGGTTGCCGGTTTTTTGCGCGTTTTATCAGACCTTTTTGGAAATTTGATCTTGCCAGGCCTGCTTGTTCTGAAAAAACCCTTTTTCTAATCATTCTTTTTTTTACCGTGACCATTGCTGTCTATGCTCTTTTTGAGGCCCAAAGGATAAGAATCGAAAGGATAAAAATATCGTCCCCTAAACTTTTACAAGATAAGGATCGGCTTGTCATTGTACAGGTTTCGGATATGCATCTTGGGTTAATATCAGGGAGACGATTCCTTGAAAGGGTTATCAGTCATATTGAAAAAGAGCGCCCTGATATCCTGGTTTCCACAGGAGATATGGTTGACGCAGAGCCAAACCGCCTGACCTCCTTGAGCAGCCTGCTAAAAGAGGTGCATCCGCGGTATGGAAAGTTTGCGGTGACTGGAAATCATGAGTTTTACGCAGGGATCAGAGATGCCTCTTTTTTTATAAAGGAAGCTGGGTTTACCTTGCTTCGAGATAAAGCAATTACCATAGAAGATTTTATTGCTATTGTTGGGTTAGATGACTGTGCTTTAGCACAAACGCAAAATGAGTTGCCGCAGACAGGAAGAGATATTCTTCAACAAGTTCCAAAAAGATTTTTCACTATCCTTTTAAAGCATAGGCCGGAAATAGAGCCTGGCACAGAATGCTTTTTTGATATTCAATTGAGTGGACACACCCACGGCGGCCAGATATTTCCGTTTAGTCTGATTACACGGTTTGTATATCCTTTACATAAAGGTCTGCATAAGCTGGTAGCAGGATCATTTCTTTATGCAAGCAGGGGGACAGGGACATGGGGTCCACCCATGCGCGTGTTTGCCCCTCCAGAGGTTACTGTTATAGAAATATGCAAGGAGAGAATAGATTAAAAAGTGCACATTTTAGTCAATACCCTTATCTTTGACTTAGACGGTACTCTAGTAGATTCTCTTGCAGACATTGCTTTAGCAATCAATCAGATGCGTAATGAGCTTGGGCTTGCGCCACTTAAAGCCAATACAGTATTGTCATATATTGGAGATGGGGCGCGGGAGCTGGTTAGCCGCGCCTTGCACGGAGAGGTGGCTGATCTCAAACGCGCGCTTGACAGGTTCATACTCATATACCAGGAACACATTTGCGATCAGACACAGCTTATGCCTGGAGTTATTGAGACACTTGAGCGGTTTTCGGAAAAGAATCTTGCAATAGTAACCAATAAACCGTCTGCTCTTACCGAGGATATATTGCAGAAGCTCAAGATCAAAAGGTATTTTCAACTTGTTCTTGGCAGCGACTCTACTAAAAACATAAAGCCCCATCCAGAGCCGATTTTAAAGACTATGGAGCATTTTCATGTTACATCTCAAAAAACCATTATGATTGGAGACCATCATACAGATATCAAGGCTGGAAAAGCCGCTGGCGTTTGGACCTGTTTTGTAAAAGGGTTTGGCAAAATAGAAGATTCTGAACCAGATGTACGCATCGACAATCTTGCGGGGCTGGAGTTGCATATCCATTAAAAAACATACGATTGAGCGTTATAAGGTATATATATCCTTGAAAAACTCAAAGCACTGTTCCAGGCGCACCTCATCAAACGCGTTTATTCCGACAAACTCAACCCCCATCTCGTCGTAGGATTGCCAAGCGACTTTGCTTTCAAGCTCTATAGGAAATTGTTCAGTGGGTGTTTTTATGCTGAGATAGAGCCGATCCTCTTTTGTGATTGATTCCCATTTTCCTTTTAGGCAGAGTCCCCGGACGCTGAAGTTTTTAGATAGAGTAGACGCCCCGACTAACATCTCTGTGGCCATTGGCTTATGTGACTCGGTTGCATTTAATAATGGATTTATTTTAACATCCAGGCGACAATTAAGACGGGGCCATATTCTGCGATTGTTTTCCATAGACTGGTACTCCTGTTATTCTTTTTATCGGCAAAAAAAATGAAAAAAGAAGAGGAATCTTTTAATAGCTTAGGAGGCGTATGACTGCGGTAAAAATAGGATTTGTAGTTCAAAAAAAACCTCATGCCGAGGCACTTGCAAGAGAAGTCAAGGCATGGCTTGAGCAGCGGAATATAGAGGTTATGTTTGAGCAGCAAATTCTTGCGATCTCTGACTTAACATCCCCTTTTCCAAAAGCGCCGCCTGATATCTCGTTTGTAATAAGCTTTGGCGGAGACGGCACTTTCCTCGCCGCAGTCCATTGGATACAGGAGAGATGCATTCCTGTTCTTGGCATAAATATGGGGAGTCTCGGCTTTTTAACAGAAGTTCCAGGTGAAGAGGTCTATAGGGTTTTAGGGGATATACTCGCAGGCAGATACTTAATCGAAGAAAGGATGCTTATTTCAGCCTCGGTCATACGCGAAGAAAAAGAGGTAATGTCCCAGACCGTGCTTAACGATGTAGTCATCAATAAAGGGCTTCTTGCAAGGGTCGCGCATATACGCACCATGATCAACGATGCATATTTAACTATATTTAAAGCAGACGGCCTGATAATCTCAACACCGACCGGCTCGACTGCATATTCGCTTTCGGCAGGCGGGCCAATCATATACCCTACCCTGCACTCTATTCTGGTTACGCCGATCTGCCCCTTTACGCTTACCAACCGGCCGCTTGTTCTGCCGGATAATGCGGTTATCAATGCAAATGTTGGTGAGCAGGACTTTGGGTCGTTTATTACCCTTGACGGGCAAGTTGGAGCTGATATCACTGCGCATGATACAGTAATAATCAGAAAGGCATCCTACACAGCGCATATTATCAAGACCTGCGATTATAACTATTTTGACGTGTTGAAGGCCAAGTTGAGATGGAGCGGCAGGTAAGAAAAATTAACAAAAACAGGAGGCCTACTATATAATTAGTGTCTGAACGAAAAC
>JAZDIE010000266.1:0-27406 GCA_043805295.1 Pseudomonadota bacterium | reverse complement strand
TGAAAAGCCCCATGATCTGAGGCACTACAAAATAGAACCAGAAGAGCATAGCGCCAAACATCACCACAAGGACAACAGCAGGATACATCAGGGCGCCCTTGGTTTCTCTTACTATAGTGTCTATCTTTCGTAAGTGCTCTGCCCCATCGTGGAGCATCCGCTCAAGCTTGCCGGTCTCTTCTCCCAGCTTGACCAGGTAGAGAATGGTCTTGGAAAAGATATTTGGATGAAGCGCCGCAGTCTCTGAAAAAGATGCGCCACCCTCGATGCGTATTATAATATCGTCTATGTTCGCGGCCAAGTCCGGTCTGTCCGTGCTCTTAGCCACCTCCCTGAGGGCTGTCACAAGGGTTATTCCAGAACGCAGCATAAGCGACAAATTGCCCAAAAATTCAGCCGCTATGGGCCTGGAGAGCTTCTTGCCTCCAAGAGGGGTCGCCACCTGAATGAGCCGGGTTGCAAATGGCCCGAGTTTTTTCACTAAAATAGCCGTGCCGCCATCCCGCTCAAAATACGAAAGCGCAGAAAACTCGTCGTTATAGTGCAGCCTGATTATGCCGGAATCTATCTCGCCGGTCGGAGTCAGGACTTTATATCTGTAAAAATTCACCTTGCCTCTAATATCCTTTTTATCTTAAATCAGTGTCCTGCCTGTCCCAGCACCCTCAAATGAACATCCCTCAGTGAAAGCCGCTTTATTCCCTTCTTTCTAACAAAGGAAGTACTTTGAAGCCTGCCTGGATAAAGTGTTTATCAAAAGACAAGGCAGCCTCGCTTGCCTCCTCTGTCATTACAATAAAAGAGATACAATCCGTCAATGAATAGGTTTTGTCGTCATGCTGTTGAAAATACTGCCAACTCCTACAAAACAACCCTTTGTCAACATGAAGAACTCGAATCGAACGGCTGTTCATCAATCTATTGCCGATCTCCACCGCCTTGGCATGTCGGTTGCGATTGTTGAAAAAAGTGACAATCTCGTCAATGACATACGTGGTCGTAACCATTTTCGGCAAATCTTTCAAAAGCTCATTCCACAATTGCAAAGCCTTTTCATGATTTTGATCCGTCACCGATTCCAAAGCAATAATAAACCCAGTATCAATAAAAATACCCTTCATGAATTACCACCATAAAGATAATTATCATGATGCTCCGATCCATCATTAATGCTACAATCAACTGGATTCTTTCCCAATTCCAAAATGGGATCGTGAGCAAGGCTGTGCCTCACAACGACAGCATCCCTTGCCTTTTCTACTTCAACCTCTTCGACATCGGGAAACCAATCTCTCGGAATGACCACTCCTTGGTCCGTCACAGCGATTCTCATAAAAGTTCTCCTTACTCAGCACCCCTAATTTATAGTCTGTTTGTCCTCAGGCTGGCACTAAAATGGATTATCATCAGTGCCTTGCCTGTCCCAGCACCCTCGCAATCTCATTATAATCCGTAACTCCCATCTTTATCTTTTTAATAGCCACATCGAAAACATCTTCAAACCCCTTGCTTTTTGCTGTTTTTAAAATAGACGGGACATCGGATTCGTGTGCGATCATCTCGGACAATTCCCTGTCTATCGTGAATATTTCATAGATCAATGTCCTGCCGAGATAGCCAGTTTTGCTGCACGTATCACAACCTTTGCCGCGCCAAAGTTTTTTCACATCCATATCCCTAATATACTTTTTCTCCTGTTCGGATGGGACATACTCTTCCTTACAATTACTGCAAATTCTTCTGATAAGACGCTGACTCACAGTCCCCAGAAGCGAGTCGGAGATCATATAATGCTTTATACCCAGATCGTTTAATCTGGGTATCGCGCCGATTGCTGTGTTTGTATGAAGAGTTGAAAGCACCAGATGCCCGGTGGTGGCGGCGGATACGGCGGTCGCAGCAGTCGCAGGGTCACGTATCTCTCCTACCAGAATAATATCCGGATCGTGCCTTAAAAAATATCGTATGGCATTGGAAAAGTTATATCCAGCCTTTTCATTCACCTGCGTCTGGCGCAGCAAAGGTATATGAAACTCAATCGGGTCTTCGACCGTGACTACGTTCTTATCCAGAAGGTTAAGGCACCTTATGCCTGCATACAATGTTGTGGATTTTCCTGACCCTGTGGGACCTGTAAGCAGGACTATGCCATGCGGCTCGTCAAACATTTTATTTACTTTTTTAACGTCATCCTCAAAAAAACCAAGCTGCGCCATACCCATGATAGAGCTTTGCTGCGCGAGTATCCGTATAACCATGTTTTCGCCATTAGGACAGACTATGGTAGAGACCCTGAAGTCATAAGTGCTGTTAAGTATGCCCACGGAAAAACGGCCGTCCTGAGGGAGCCTCTGCTCCGCGATGTCCATACCCGCCTTCATCTTAAGACTGGAAACCACACGATTGAACACGACCGGCAACGAAAATATTGACCGCATCACCCCGTCTATGCGGAATGCTATATTGGTGGATTTTTCCATGGGCCGTATATGGATGTCGGATGCACGCATCTTAACCGCCAGGTGAAGGATTAGTTTCGAAAGGTCTTCCGTCCCTTTTGACATCTCCACGTCCTGGGAAAGCGCAACCACTTCATTTTCGATTTGTTTTTCTATTGGGTTTTCCGCAAAATAATAGAGCTTGTTGATAGTGTTTAGAATCTTCTTTTGTTCAGCGATATAGAAGTTAGGCCTCAGCCCGCTCTGCCTGCTCACTAACTGAATCAGCGCCTGACCCGGCACAAACGCGCAAGCAATGTCTATTGACTGATCCTTTACCGCTACAGGAATCATCAGGTTGTTAAGACAGAGATTTTTGGGAAACATTTTTAACAACTTCTCAGACGGTGAAATGTGGCTTATGTCAAGATATGAAAGACCTTCCTGTTCAGCAAGCGATGTGGCGATATCGTACTCTGTTACAAATGATAGCCGAAGCAATACCTCGCCAAACTTTTCCTTAGAGACCTTTTGCTCTTGCACAGTAAACCCAATATGGCCGTCATGTATGATCCCTTTTTCCTTAAGCAGTTCTCCAAGTTGTTTTCTAGGCTTAGCATTATCGCTCATGTTTTTTGTTTCTTGGTAACGGACAGGTCACGACCTGTCCGTACATATTTTGTTTGTTTTTTAATTTTTATTATCTCTTCTGTATAATTACGATTGAGCTAAGCTGTGGCGTGAAACGCCGTCAGCTTCAGCGATGGGCTAGATGCTATTTATTCTCTTTTTTGTTAAATTCAGACCTCTTTTACCATGAATTACAGCCAAAACAGTTATTTTTTCTTTTTCAACCAAATAGATGATTTTGTATGGAAACCTTTTGATGAGATATTTTCTTGTTCCTTTATACTCTGGTGGACAAGCCTCTGGATTTCTTTCTATAAATCTTAGTCCTGCATCAACCTGCAAAAGGAAGTCGTATCCTAAACCTTGCCTTTCATCTTCATACCAAGAAAAAATTTCCTTCAGGTCATTTCCAGATTCAGGCCTGACAATAACTCTATGTTTCACTTTTTGCTTACCATTCTTTCAAGAACATCTTTCCACGGAGACCCCAAATCAGGATTCTGGTGGTACGCCTCCAATCTTCCATCGATTATTTTCTTCTCTTCTTCGGTTAGTTCGACTGAGTCGGCCTCTACGGCTATCGTATCCCAAATATCCTCTACCAGTTTAATTCTCTCTGGAATCGATAACTCAAGAGTGTCAGTTGCAGTTACCATCTTCATAATTCGTAACCCCCTTTTCTTTTTATTTCGCATCTAACAATATATAGGTTCTTTCTCACATGCAATTCCCTAACCGGACAACACTGGCTTTTTAAGCGGTTCCTGGCAGTATAGAAAAAAGATCGTTTCATCGTTTGGAACGCCCGTTACTTCCATGCCATTTTTTCTCTGAAACTCAACCACGCCTTTCATAAGCCTGTGGCCAACAACTCCGTCTATGACATAGTCATAAAGATCAACCCTCTTAAGAAGTTCCTGAAGTTTCCTGATCTCATCTCCCTGGTAATGATAGTAGAACTTATCAACAGCAAACAACGGCTTCCAGAAAAGCAGGAACCTGTCCTCCTCTTTTTTATCCTGTTTCAATCTATACTTCAACAAACCATACTTCCCCTTAGCCTGAGATGGGACAGTTTTTAATTGCAGCAATCGCAATTTTTTTTTCTCAAAAACAATATCAGCGATATCAGCAATGCGCCCATCCTTGAGCGCCTTAACGAATTCGTCCTCAAATTCGGATAAGGCATAGGATTTGAGAAAATCGGCCACTTCATTCGACTTAAGGGGGAGTGCCGAAGCTGGCTTTTTGTCTTGCGCTGGAAGCGCTTTTGCTGGAATCGTTTCTACTGGCACCTTTTTTTTTAACGGAAAGGCATTTTTAATCTCATTTGCTACAAGGGAAGGCGCTTCCTGTTTGCCGGACATGCACGTAAAAGAAGAACTCCCCCAAAACAGCGGCGCACCGGCTATAATGCATATTACTCCAACCACGGCCCACCCCCACGTTCTGCCCCATTGCGGCTGTAGTGTCCGTTGAGGCTGGAGGTTAAGATCGTCTTTTGCCTCCAAAATTATCCGCCTGGTAATAGCGTTTGTCTCCCCCATGAAAAGCGCATACAATGCCCGCTCCATCAAAAGGTTTATCTTTCTCAGGTTGCCGCCAGTGATCTTATGTATGCCTCGGACAGCGCCTCTTTTCAGGATAATTCTGCCATTGTTTCCCGCCATGTTCAGCTTAAACAAGATATAGTTACTAAGCTCTTCTCTGGTAAGCGGTCTTGCCTTTTCAGTGATTACAATACGGCTCTTAAGCTGCCGCAGATCCGGCATATCAAGTATATTGACAAGCTCGGGCTGGCCAATAAGCAACACCTGCACAAGTTTTTGCCTGTTGGTCTCAAGGTTTGAGATCATACGGACAAGTTCAAGGCTCTCTTTGTTGAGGTTCTGCGCATCGTCTATTATAATAGCGCAGTTTATCCCTTGCCGGTTTTCTTCCAGCAGAAACCTGTTCAATGCAGCGACCTGGTCGCTCAAAGACGCACTTTCCTCTACAACTCCAAAATCCCGGTTAATCTCCCGCATCAGGTCATAACCATGACATAAAGTCTGAAAGACAAAAGATGTCCTTACCCCTTTCTTATCAAGAACATCTATCACCTTGCGGGCGATGGTGCTTTTGCCTAGACCAACCTCGCCAGTGAGAAGCATAAACCCCTTGCGGGTTACAACCCCATGCACAAGCTCGGTCACTATACGATCCATCTCTTCAGAAAGATAAAACGCCTCAGATGTTGGGGTGACAGGAAAAGGGTTATAGTGCAACCCAATCGCTTCCAGGTATTTTAGCTCTTGGTCCATATTTGATAAACTCGCAAAAAGCATCCCTCCTCCTCCCTTTGAAAAAAGGAGGCTGGGGATTGATACCAAATTACCTATATACTTCACTTCTATGTCTTATTGCAATAATATCTACTATGTGCTTTTTGTCGTAAATAGAATAAATTATTCGATAGTTACCTATGCGTATACGCCAAAAATTTTCTTCACCTTGTAATTTTTTACAATTTGTAGGGCGGGGTTCATTTGAAAGGGCTTCTATTTTGGCAAGAATTCTTTGAATAGTTTTATTATCTAACTTTTCAAGTTCCTTAGTGGCTGAACGAGCAAAAGAAATAGAATAATTAACCATTAAGTTTGCCTTGTTTACATAACCTTTGCTTAACTGCTTCTAAGGATTCACGCGGTTCATCCGCTCGCTCTTGCGCAATCAAAGTATCATGAAAATCTTCCCATGTTTGTTTGTGCTTTTTTAAATCAATTAAAACAGCGGTTTTTTCACCTTGTTCATCCACTACGAATTGAATACCTTTAACAGTCATATAATTTATTCTCCTTGTTGATTTTTTTTAGAATCCGCCTGGCTCTATCTAATTTTTTCCATCAGTTCGGATATGTTTTTGTCCGCAGGATAGAGTTCGTTCAGCCTGGACAACCTCTTACGCGCCTCTTTTATTCGACCGGTCTTTATCTCAACAATAGTCATATTGATTCCGGCATCGAAATCATCCTGTTTTTTTTCAAGCACACGCACAAGCAGCGACTCTGCGGCCTTAAAGTCCCCTTGCCGCATATACGAAAAAGCCTCTAGTTTAAGGGTGTATGGACTCTCGTTTTCTTTTAATGCTACTAGCTCTTTTATCAGTCTTTCCCCCGCGCCGGTTTCAGATGTCTGAAACGCCCGCTCAATCCTGGATACCAAACTGGAAATACGCTTACGCTTTTCAATGTTAGCCTTTTCTTTCCTGCCGGATTTTAAAGGGATAATCTCAGGTTTAGGCGGGATAGAAACAGCCTTCTGGTCAGATAATGGCTTTAAAGGTTTTTTCTCGGATGTTGAACCAGACTGATCAATATTACCCTTACCAGCGGCAACAACAGCAGTTGTTTGTTCATCCGCCTTCTTTGCCGCATTTTCCGGCTGTAAAGCAACGTCAGCAACAATCATTCCTCTTACAATTGCAGGCAATTCTGACACAGACGCAGAAGCAACGGTCTCTTCTGCGTTGATCGGATGCTCACAGTCAAATTCGTCTTTCTTTGCTTCTGCAATCGTGCCTGGAATATTTTCTCCGCCAGCCCCCATATCCATCATGGGATTGCCTCCACCTGGCTGCATGCCTGGGCCAGAACCTGGTGGGCCAGGTACTCCTGCCGGCTGCATATTTGAACTCATATTGTTCTGATAACTGACATCGCTGGGCGAAATCTGCTTGGGAGTCTTGGAAGAAATAAGCTGACTGATCGCGCCTCCTAAAACAACAAGCACGACAAGGCCTATAATAACAAGGGTTATACCAAGGGGAGAAAAAAGAAGATCATGGAACGACAAAATATTGCCGCGCTTTTTTTTTACGACCTTTCTCTGGTCTTTCCTGGGCGGCCCCTTAAGTTTCTTTACCGTATTAAAAATAAGGCTCACTTATTGATAGCCTCGATCATGACGAATTCATAAAAAGTCTCATATGCAAGGCGCACGAGTTGGGGAATAACGAGGCGTACTCCCTGTACGGTGAGTTCTTCCTCAACGAAGTGCAACGCAGCAGATAGACTTTCTATGAATTCGTCAATCATACGATGTTTACGCTCAAAACAATCACCAATTCCCTTACCCTCTCCTTTTCCACTTCAAACTTAAACAAATACCCCACTAATGGAATGGCTGATAGAAATGGGACCCCTCTTTTTTCAGTCTGTTTCAGCTTGTCAATAAGCCCGCCCAGCATAATAACATCCCCTGTGTGCAAGGCGATATTTGCGCTCATCTCCTTTACTCCAACCTTGGGCAACGTCACCGCAGCTTCAGGAACAGGGTTTATAAGCTCAAGACTGGCCTGATCCACATCGCTTTTGATAGGGTTGATCAACAGGCTGATCGAGCCATCACCCTCTATAAAAGGGGTCACGCCAAGGGTCAGGCCGTCGAATACATTGCCTGCCTCATAACTATATGATACTGTCCTGACGCCTTCTGATTCCTCCACCTCCCGCGATGTGCTTGCTATATATGAATAAGACGTGCCCACGCTTATCATCCCTGGCTGGCCGTGTTTACAGCGCATGACAGGGTTTGAGACTATCTTGGTATCTCCGAACGTCCTTAGCGCGCTCAGTGTGGCGTCCAGATTCATAGTGCGGTGAAAGCCCCTTAGGATAAGTCCCTCCCCTTTCCATTCCGTTTCGCTCAACCTTGAGCTTGAATCTGTCCTGTTCTGCACCATTTTCCAGTCTACGCCGTATTTGTAATCATCCAACAGCTCAATCTCGATTATCCTGGCCTCGATCAATATCTGCCTTGAAAGCATATCCCGCAAATGATCTATAAGCCTTGCCACGGCCAGGATAACCGAGGGCTTGTCCTTTACGTACAAGGCGCCAGACGCCCTGTTGAGCGAGTATTTACCTGTCTCAGAGATTACGGGTTTAATCATATTTTCCGCAAAGTCGTATGGAGTAGTCTCAGCGCTCTCGCCCGTAAGCTTATATGACCCTGTCAATGGCGCAGAATCGCCGGATGCGCCAAGTACGTCCCCGCCCACGTCAAAGCTGCTTTTGACCTTCATATCGATAAAATTGAGATAAAAAACCCTTTCTTCACATAATTTTATGCGGATGATATTGTCTTCCACCTCGTAATAGAGGTCTACATTCCTCAGTATCTCTTTTAAAATAGTGGATGCAGGGGCCTTTACAAAATTAAATGTAACAAGCTTTTTTTCAGTCGCAAGGGCTGGATCAATAACTATATCCATGCCAGTCGCCTCGGAAAAGGCGTACAACACAAGCTGCAAATCCTCGTTGAGCATGGAAAAAGATATAACCTGATCTTCAAGCGGATCATATTTGGGCATAACAGGCCTTACCTGTATATCAGGCTGAGCAGAGCCCTCAAGCGAGTTGATTCTCTCCTGTTGCTCCAATCCAACCTGGTCTGACTCTTTCGCGATCTGACTGGAAATAGATTTTGGGGATATCCGTTCAGGATCGCGGACAGAGGCTGGACCTAGCGCGCATCCGCCGGATAAAAGCATGACAATAAAACACGCTATCAAGTTTTTCATATTTTTTACCCGCTCTTTTTTTCTTCTTGTTGTTGCGACGCGCCTTCCTGCGGCTTAATCACCGGGTCTGTTCCCGCACCAGCAGATCCTTCAGCAGAGGTGGCGGCGCCTCCGGCAGCGGTGCCAGCGACGCCGTCCCCTTGCGTCTCTTTTTGCTTTTCAGGCTGAGGGGGCGCCATAAGGGGAACCGTCAGCCACCCCCTTACCCCTCCGCTGTTTATCAAGACTAATCTCGACTCTATTCTTTCTATAACACTTCCATCAGGAAGCGTCGAGCCTGTTGAATAAAGAGATCCATCCACCACGCAAAAACTCTGGGGAGTCGTGGCTAAGGCAAGGGTTGCGGAATGGCTTTCGGGGCGCGGCGCAGCCTCGCCTTCCTTTGCTTCTTTGACTGGTTCCAAAGTAGACGGCTGCGCATACCCAGGCAGGCCAGCCTCCAGTCTTTCGATCTCAGAGATCGTGTATTTATCCGACAATGTCATAGATGGTATTATATCGTTACTGTTGGCGGCAGGCTTTGGCTTATGCGTCAAAACGCAAAAAGCATCATAACCTGCTCCCCCCATAGCAAGGATCACTATAACCACGCTAAGCAATATTAAATGCTTTTGCTTCACTTAATCTCTCTTGTTATTTTCAGGATTGCCTTGGATTTATTGAGGCTTGTCTCAAACTTACTCTCAGCCGCTGAGTACCCCTTGGACTTCAGGCCATCCATGTACGCCCTATATCCAGGATAGGCCAGATCAAAAGGATCTTCCATTGAAAGCACCATATCTATGTCAACCGCCTTGTCGCCATAGCTCGCCCTGAAGCCATCTATCACAATTTTTTCAGAAAGCCCTGTCGATATGTCTGCGAATATATCTACGCACGAAGGCGCTCTTCTGGAATAATCCAGATCACGGGCGAGATCTATCCCCTTTTCATATATGCCGGACCGGCCCGCCATGTCAGCTTCTCCAGTGTTAAGAATGGCTGCCTGTGAATTGGCTTTAGCAATCTCTCCCTTTACCATAGCCGCCTTCCTGTCGCACCATGTATGACCTGCAATACAAAAAAGCACAAGCAAGACCAGCAGTATATTCAAAGCCAAAAAAGATCGCCCTGCATAGTGTGCCAGTTTATCTACAGCAGGAGAAAGGCTTGAAGACGCAGGCGCCATTCGGACTGCATTCAATAGCGAGACATTACGCTCTTTTTCGTTGATAGTTACAGACTCTTCATCAAAAAGAACATACTCCCTTTTCCCGTGTTCAAGAATAGATTTGGGCACAAGCGAACTGTTTATCCAAGTGATGAGATATACATTCACCACCTTAACACCTTTTTCTGTTTCAACAGCATTTAAATTTGAGTCAAGATCAGCCCAAAGCTGGGATATTTGATCATCACTTGAATCATAAGCCATAAGCCGGTTGACATAAACGGCTTTTTGCTTTGCTGCTACTACTATATCAATAAACCGGTCGTGCTGGAAAGCTACTGCAACCCCGCCTGTCAAACTTAATTTTTTTGCCAAATTATGCAGAACTAAATAAAGCGGCCAGAAAAGCGCTATGCCTTGCGCTTTAGCGATCCCTTCCGAATACTTTACAAAAATATTACCAGGCACAGCCGTAAAAAAAAGCTCTGTGCTCAAGGGGCCAACCTTCCGTTTCTCGTGTGCTATGATAGAAAGCTGCCCTTCAAACTCCCCTGAGTCCTGAAGCTTTTTCCTAAGCATCATATCCGCATACTTCAATGAACTCTCAACCGTTTTCAATCCGGCAACAGACTGGCCAAAGTCTGACACAAACCTGACATCGCCTTGCACATCTGCCAAGCCGCTGACTATTGAAAGCTCTGCGCCTGCGCAGAGATATCTTGCGCCGTCAAGTTCAACCAGATATTGTTCTTTTTGACGTTTCATTGTGTTGCTTTTGTTTTTTTTACAATAAACGAGCCTTTTAACGTCAATGCCATGTCACCGGAACCAGTTGAGGCATCGCCGCCCATAGTCTCTTGTGACGGTGCCCCCCCAGCAGCAGCGCCCTGATCCATTCCCGTCCCTGCCGCCCCTTCGCCGCCGGTCTGTGCCCCCATACCAGCGCCCTGATCCATTCCCATCATCCCTTCCATTCCCCCTTCTGTCCCCATCCCCTCCTGCTGGGCCGGGGACTCAAAGACCACACCTGATTTCTTTATCTCAAAAAACTCCGGCTTAAAATAATATGAAGAGGAATTCACAGCAGGGCCAATCACCCTCCCTGCATCGGCAAACGCCACAGACTCTTTTATATCAATTTTATATCGACTCCAGTCCGATTCAGAGACGCCCATAGACCTTGCCCGGCAGGCAAGTTGCTGCATCCTGGCCAGGATTGGCTTTGCGCGAACCACCTCTTGCTTATATTGTTCAACAGCCTGGCTGCGGGAGGATAACGCCTGTAATTCTGCTTTGGCAGCGGGAATACCGCTGTAGGATTCAAGCGCAAAGTGGAATATAATTGCACATGCGCACGCAAGCGCCGCGCTAATCGCGCCGGATATTACAGCCAGGGAACGCATTTCATTTTTCCTCATTCTTTCCAGTTAAGTGACTAAAGTTATTTAAAGTGGCTGAAGACTATTCAAATCCATCAACCTTAGGCACTTTAGTCACTTTTTTCTTCTTCACTCCAGCAAATTATTGCGATAATACGCGACCTTATACTTGCCCCTAAGAGACTCAAGCCATTGTTTGAAAACAATATTGCGCTTCTGACTTAGCAGTTTTTTTTCTATATCCTGCTTTGCAGCCGCAAATCCGTCTTCCTTTGCCGGTTCTTTCTTAGTCAGGCGAACAACATAGAATTGTCCATTTGACTCAACAACAGACTCATAAACAGGTTTTTTCTGAGAAAGCGAAAACACAGCTTCGGCAATAGCCGGAGCATACCCTATCTTTGGCGCAGGCTGGCCACGTTTGAAAAGCCCTGTGTTTTGTATCTCCTTCTCATGCTTTTTAGCAGCCTCATCAAATTTAACTCCCTCTTTTTTTGCCTCGGCCAGAAATTGTTCCGCCGCCTCGCGGGCCGCCTTGTTTTTTTCTTCAGCCGTTATGTCACGGCGCACACGGTCTTCCACATCTTTTATTTTAGGGATTTCAGAGGGTTTTCGTTCCGCAACCTGTAGTATGTAGTAGCCATCAGAAAGTTCAAGAAGCGGCGCGACCTCGTCTTCCTTCAGACCGAACGAGGCTTTGATAAATGCCACTTGGTCACCGGGTTTGATCCCTGAAACCTGGCTATTTCCCGAAAAAAAATCTGTGTAGCGCACATCTCCTACGGCTTCCGCCAGCGCATGTGCCGCTGCGCAATCTTCGTGCGCCTTGCTTGCCGCCTCATACGCCTTAAGCTTTTCCCCTTCACGGGTCAGGTTATTGCGTATATCTTCCTTGGTCTTTTCAATAGGAACTTGTTTTTCCTTATTAGCCTGCTCAATATCTTTTTTGTTGAGTTCGTAATAGTCTTCAACCTCTTTATCTGTTATTTTAACTTCTTTCTCATATCGCTCAGCCAAAAACGAGATATATCTGACCTTGATCTTTTCCCCTGTCATGTATTGTTCCTTATGTTCAGCAAAGTATGCCTCTACTTTGTCTTGCGCAAGCTCAGGGTCTTTGATCGATTCTGACGCAAAAGATACAAATTGCAAATCCACTTGCTCGTTTTCTTCCTTAAATATATCAAGCGCCTCTGCCTCAGACACCTTTGCAGAAGACATTATAATATCCTGCAATGCGGTTATCAGCATATCTTTCTTCACTCCTTCTTCAAATCCGGCAGGTGTCATATGAAGATATCCTAACATCTGCTGGTAGGTTTCCTGGTCAAATTTGCCTTCTTTTTGAAAGCCCTGCACATCTTTGATGGCCTTTATGAGCTGATCCTGAGTCACATTAAGCCCCAGGGAATCCGCAGAAAGCAGCAAGAGTCTTCGGTTTATGAGATTTTCAAGCGCCTGTTTTTTAAGTCCAAGACTCTTCAAAACCTGATCGTTCATCTGGCCGCCATAGATCGACCTGTACGACTCATAAAGCCTCTGATAGGCGTTCCCCATTTCCTCAAGAGTGATGATATCTCCCTCAACTGAGGCGACCTTGTCTCCTCCTTGTCGTCCGATTGTCCCAACACCCCAAAATAAAAACACAACCACGATCGCGCCGAACAATATCTTGATAAACAATGACTGCGCGTATTTTCGCATAATATGCAGCATAGATCACCCCATTACAATACTTAAAGGTTTAGTGTTTCTTGAAAGTTTAGTGCCTACTGACGTAAGACAAAAGTTGCAAAGGTACTCATACTGGTCTCCTTCAGGGAGTACCAGTAAAAGCCTTTTCCGGACAGGAACCGCCCGTTTGCATCTTGGGCAGTAAAGCTCTAACGCCTCTAACTCCTTGAAATTTGACATATCTCCCGTACGCGCCTTATGCAATATCCTCACCCCCTATGCTTCATAGTTTTATGATTACTAATGATGTTTGTCAAGAAATGATGGCGACTCATGCGCCTTGCATCTGAGACTTTTTATGAAGCCATCAGGACATTTCTAATTGGCTTGACAGATGGTTGACACCAGCAAAGCTCTCTGCTATATATTCTTGTCTTCTTGGGGCTGTAGCTCAGCTGGGAGAGCGCATGACTGGCAGTCATGAGGTCAGGGGTTCGATCCCCCTCAGCTCCACCACCAATCCTGTCAATTGTAACGCCGCAGACGGATTTTTTACAAAGCCGTCAATTTTATGAAAAAAATTATCACAATCCGCATAGGTGAACTCTATGTGAGCAGAGTGCCTGTCATTATTCATACCATGGTGGGATCTTGTGTAGCAGTATGTTTATTCGACTCTGTCAATAAGATCGGCGCAATGAATCATATTTTGCTTGCTGACTTAAGCGGTAGGCAAGACGGCATTTCAAACCCCAGGTATGCAACAAGGTCAATGGAGATACTGCTTAAAAAAACAAAAAACCTTGAAACAGCCAAGGGTCGCATAATATCTAAACTCTTCGGAGGAGCACATGTACTCCCCGGAATATCAGCACAGGATGCGCCAGGCCCTAAAATAGTGCAGGCCGTTCTTGAATTCCTGGCCAGCCACTGGATACCTGTCGTCAGCCAGGACACAGGAGGGGACAAGGGTAGACATGTTTATTTACATACAGACACAGGAAAGGTCATTATAAAACCAGTCGGCTCTCCCCCATATTCAAAAAGGCATCAGCCACCTTCAAGTCCGAAAGAGTCGTAATCTTTATATTCCTGTAATCCCCTTGCAGCACTCTCACCTTGAAACCAAGACGCTCGATCAACGCAGCGTCATCTGTCCCTTTGACCCCTTCTTTTAAAGCCCTCTCATGCGCCTCAATAATTAATCCCCTCTTAAACGTTTGAGGTGTCTGAGCAATCCATACCTGATTGCGGGGGAGTGTGGTTTGGACAAAATGATCTTCAACTAGTTTGATAGTATCATGCGCAGGCACAGCGACAATGCAAGCTCCAAACTCGCGGGCTATTTCTACAGATTTATCTATGACAAACTGAGATACGAGCGGTCTTGCGCCGTCATGGACAACAACAATATCACAGTTTTTTGTAACAAGTTTCAATCCATTATAAACTGATCTCTGCCTGGTCTCTCCTCCAGGCGTTATTTGAACGGTTTTTTGAAATTGATACGGCCCTAATATTTGAGTCCGGCAAAATTCAAGATCAGAAGGATCTACAACCAGTATGATGGAATTGATCAATCTACTCTGTTCAAACGCAAAAAGCGAATGCACCAGCATAGGAAACGGCCCAAGAAAGCGGTACTGTTTACGCACCGGCCCAGACATGCGCTCTCCTTTGCCAGCCGCCACAATTATCCCGACAGCATTTTCGCTCTCTTCCATATGTTCTACCTCAAGTAAGAAAGTTCCTTTGGAAGCGGAACCCCCTTCCCCATAGTATCTTCTCCATAATTAACGCCGGCAAGTATCTTGATATCATTTAACGCCCTGGTGTCCCCCTCAAAAGACACCCTTTCTATCTCCTCTTTTGCTATCTTCCCGCCAGCCCACTGTATGTCAAGCACACTACCGGCGTCAAACATGTCTTTACCCACCTTAAGCCTTACCTCACCTCCATAATGCTGAACGATCTTTGCCACAAGCAAACTAGGCCGACTGTGAAACCCCATTTTAAAAGGAATACCCACTTCTATGGACGACCGTTCAATATTTTCGTTCAATACCTCCAGCGCCACGTTTTGACTGGAGTTAAGATACTTACATGTATAATACAAGCCATAGTTCACTATGGCGTCCAACAAACGCTCCTTGCCTATCATTTCGTCTAATAGTTCTCCAACCACCTTGAATACACTCTTATATCCAACCTCAAAAATGTGCCGCTCATAGTAGTGCAACAGCCTGCCGGAAAGCTCCATCAAATGAAAAACCACAGAAATGGATCCGCGCAACCGTTTGATCTTTATATCCCTGAACCTGCTGCCGCTCCTGTTTACATAGGTATCAAAAGAAGACTGGAGGTTATGGACTATCATCTCAAACTTCCGCAGCTCCGCCTCATTGATAGAATGAGGTATAATAGAGTAAATCCGCTCTTTAGGACACTCCTGATCAAAACCAAGGTTTTCAAACTCCTGCGCTATCTTGATAAATTCAGTCGTGATCTTTACAATGTTCCTCTTTTCTTCAATCACATCCTGGTCATCTATGTTCACCTCAAACATTTCTTCTGTAGCCATGCCTGTAAAGTCTTCCCAAATGAAATCATCGTTGGTGATCTTGATAGATAGACGTGTCGCCTCCTTAAGAGAGGCAGCCCCGATGTCACGTAAGGCTGTTACAATGAACGAGTGTACCTGCAACCCCTTATTACGAAAATCCAAGACATCTCCCAGCTCATATAAAGGGATTCGTTTAAAGATATGTTTTAATGAGTAGGCGACAGCGCCAAGGTTACGCATGGAAGCAACAAGCTCCCGATAGAAATACCAGTCGCTGTTGTTTTTTGCGCCATGCGTATCAAGAAGGTCTTCAAGCAGTTTTGAGGTTGCTACAATCTCAGCATAGAGGCTTTTCGTAAAGGTCTTTCTGTTTGGCTCAATCTTACATAAATATTTGCAACATTTCAGGTACCCCTTTGAAAAGATATTTATCTTTTCCAGAAGGATTGGACTTATCATGGCTATTCAAAACATCTCCTTTTCACTTTCTGTGATCGCAGTCTCTATCTCCCGCTTAAGCGAGGCAGGAAGCCCTTCAATATCAACTGATAAAAACCCTCGGACAATAGTCGAGATCGCTTCTTGTTCATCAAGCCCACGCGCCATAAGGTATTCGATTTCCTCCTGGGCGATCTTCCCCACAGCAGCCTCATGGGACATCTCTACGCCACTAACATGCCCTTCCAATTCCGGAATGGCGTGTATGATGCCATCTGAAAGTATAAGTCCTTTGCATTCAAGGTGCCCCTTTACCCCTGGTCGTTTTCCTGTAAGATTACCCCGGGCTATTATAGTGCCGCCTGTTGTGATGGCTCTGGAAATTATTTCAGCCCTTGCCCCTGGCGCATCCAGCACCACTTTAGACCCTATATCCATATGCGTGCCAACTGGAGCGACCAGCACGCTGTTAAAACGAGCCACAGCGCCTGCTCCAACAAGCCATGTCACTGGATACATCTGAAGCGTCCGAAGCGGCTTTAGGCTGACAAAATTAGATATTATTACCCCGCCTTCCTCAACATAGGCAGCCGATCTGGGCCGCACAGCAACATCTTTCCCCCAGTTATGGATCATGGTAAAGGTGAGTTTACCCCCCTTTTTTACAAAAAACTCAGATACCCCGATGTGAAGTCCGGACAGCACATGAGGAGCAGTGGTACACCCTGTAATAAGGTGCAGCTCCGCCCCTTCTTCAACGATCACAATGTTATGCACATTCTGGGATGCCCCCTGTTGTGCAAGATAAAGGCACGACTGGATGGGTCGGTCGATCCTGACCCCTGGCAGCACACGTATAAAGTACCCTTCGGACGGACTTGTATGCGCACGCTGCGTGAACTCGTCCTTTCCAGGATCAATCGACTTCCACATGTATTGATCCAGCCAGCCATAGCGTTTGGCTGCCTCTGAAACACCCATTATCTCAAGACCTTCCTGGTTGGAACTGCAATGAACTACTGAGATGTCCTGCTGAATAAACGTTGCGGAACGATCTTTCTCACTGGTATCTACCCCAACCTTGAGCATTCGATCCATATCAGCGCCGGACATATCAGAAAGTTTATTTAAATAATGATGGCTCTCCTGAGGGGTTGAGTATTGCTTCAAATCAACTACAGCAGAAATATTTGAACCTTTTTTTTTATCAGGATTGTCTAGTTCATGCACTGTACACACTCCTTATAACCGTACTGTTGGATCCACTTGAGTATCTCTCGAGGGTTGCGTTTGCAGCATATGACTCCATCATAAAGGACCTGACCCTCATCGGCAGTGATATAATCAAGTATATGCCCGGTATGGGTTATTACCAGCGCGGACTTTTTAAGCTTTTCAAGGGATTCCTTATGTGATCTGCCTGCGTTAGGGAGTTCTTTTTTCCCTAACAGCCGGTTTATGGCAGCGCCCACCAGGCTCATGTTCACCAGATCAACCCCAGACTCTGGTTCATCCAGCAACACAAGGTCAGGCTGTTGCGCCAGCAGTTGAAGTAGTTCGCTTCGCTTGATCTCGCCTCCTGAAAAATACGCATTCACGTCCCTATCAAGGAACTCAACAAGGTCCAGTGATGAGGCAAGTGGTTCTATATCAACGCCTTTGTCCTTACTGCATATCTGAACCAAAGAGCGTGTCTTAAGGCCATGTATTGTTGGCGGCCTTTGGAAAGAGACCCCGATACCGAGACGAGCCCGCTCGTGAATAGGCATACGGGTTATATCCTGATCCTTAAAATATATGCTGCCGCCCGTTACATTATATCCCGAGAAACCCATTATGGTCATCATAAGAGTGGTTTTGCCTGATCCATTTGGACCAAAGAGTACGCAGGTCTCGCCAGAAGGAATTTCAAGGTTCACGTTTTTGAGAATCTCTTTTCCGCTGACCTCAACTCTTAGATTTTCTATCTTGAGTATCATAAACTTGAACCCCTTTACCCTTTCGGCCTTCAGTCTTCAGCCTTTCATATAAAACTTGTCAAAGGAACCTATAAGCCGAGTTCTGTCCCCTGCCGCGGTCGCCCTTGGCAGGGCAATGATCATTCCTCTTAAGGGCGTTGATCACTCAACGCCTCCAGCAACCAACCCGAGAGCATCGGCCAAGCCAACCTCAAACGCTCTCCTATTCGGTCTTGCTCCGGACGGGGTTTACCTAGCGTCTCCAGTCGCCTGTAGACCTGGTGCGCTCTTACCGCACCGTTTCACCCTTACCGCACCAACATTTCTGTCTTTTACGCGGCGGTATACTTTCTGTGGCACTTATCCTTCGCGTTACCGCGACTTCGCGTTACGAAGCGTCCTGCTCTGTGGAGATCGGACTTTCCTCCGGCATTTATTGCTAAACACCAGCGATCATTTAGATTCCTCTGACAAGCATTCTTGATAAATAACTAGTATCTGATTGGACGATGACTAATCTTCCTTGATCTTGAACCAAATTAAAAGTTTTCGTTCAGACACTAACTACTCAGATCGCGTATGATTTGCTCCTAAAAGCCTTCCACCTTCAGTCTATTCACCTGAGTAGCCATCTTTATAATATATGAGGCGGCTGCAATGAGGGCATGTTTTAATTGAATCAAGTCTCTGAAGCTCATTATACATCTGAGGTGGAATGTTTATGTGGCACCCGCCGCACACTCCCCCTTCTTTCACCTCAGCAGCGACAAAAACACCAATACGCTTCTGTATTACATTATACTTTGCAATAATATCTTGATTGATCCTTACAACCAACTCAGCACGACGGGCTTCAACGTCAGATAGTTCTTGTTGGCTATTACTAATATCAGTCTCTATCTCTGCAATCTGCTCTTTAAGGATGCCTTCTTCTTTAGCAACTGATATTCTTTTCTCAGTCAAGCGCTTTTTGGCTTTATCAATATCTTCCATCAAAAGCAACACCGCATCCTCTTTCCCGCTGCAAACCTTCTCAATCGAGGCGATCTCTCCCAGGGAAACCTTATACTCCCTATTGGTCTTTATGTGCATAAGATTTTCTTTGCTCTTTTTCACTTTAGCCTCACTTGCCTCAAGCTCTGATCCCAATTCCTTTCGCTGCCTTTCAAGTTCTTTAAGCTCAGCTTCGCATTCTTCAAGCTCAGCCTCTTGCATATTGTATTCAGCCTTAATCGCCTGAATCCGCATCGGCAACTCAGCTATTCTTTCGACCAATCGTGCTATACTCAGGTCAAGCGCCTGCAATATTTCCAACAAGTCAAACTGTTCTTTCATACCTAAAAGGATCCTTCTCTTCTTTGTATGCGACCACCTTTACGTCACATCTCTCTTCTGAAACCTTTTTCATGATATACGAGGAAAGCGCCTCAACCGCCATATGCTCTGAGGCAAAATGTCCAATATCAATAAGACACTTCCCTTCTGCTTCAGCCCTGACAGCATCATGATACCTTAAATCCCCTGAAACATAAACATCCGCCCCGCTTAAAAAAAAATCTCTTATCAGGCCTGATCCGCTCCCGCAACAGACACACACCTTTTGAACAATCATGTTCGGATCCCCAGCCACCTTCACGGCGTCAGGCCGACACGAACGATTAACCTGCTGGACAAATTCCTCCAGCCTAACCGGTTTTTTAAGATTTCCTATTCTCCCTGCCCCCTCCGTTCCTATGGATAAACTATCGCATACCGAGGCTGGTTTTAAAGCCTTGGGGCAATCAATACCCAGCCTCTGAGCCAGAAGATCGTTTAAGCCTGGATAAGCGGCGTCATAGTTTGTATGGGCGGCATAGATCGTCAAACCACATTTAATCGCCATTGAAATAATACTACCCGGATATGAATCAATATTGATTTGTTTGAGCATAGGAAAGATCAAGGGATGATGCACAATAAGAAGCTCTGCCTTGGCATCACAAGCAGCCGACACTACTTGCGGCCTTGGATCAAGGGCGACCATTACTATGGATACCTGCCTGGCAAGACCACCCACTTGAAGTCCAATATTATCCCAAGGCTCGGCCAGGCCCGGAGGAGCCAGTTTTTCTAATATAGCAGCAATATCTCTTACTGTAATGGTTTTGGTCATAAAATAGAATGGGCCCACCTGGGTTCGAACCAGGGACCGACCGGTTATGAGCCGGTGGCTCTTCCAGCTGAGCTATGGGCCCGTTGAAGATTAATTATGACGGATTAGTAAAAAGCTCCACATGCAAGGCGCACGAGTTGGGGAATGGCGAGGCGTACTTCCTGTACGTTGAGTTATTCCACAACGAAGTGCAACGCAGCAGATGGACTTTTTACTAATCCGTCTCTAATTACCGAGATAAGAAACATCTTGTCAAGTAAAATAGAGCGCGCCTCTCATGTTAAATCCGCAAAGCTCTTAAGTTTAGCGCTCCTGGTCGGATGTCGTAGCTTACGCAGCGCCTTTGCCTCTATCTGCCGTATTCGTTCCCGTGTCACGGCAAAATCTTTTCCCACCTCTTCAAGCGTATGATCCGCCTTTTCTCCGATTCCAAACCTCATGCGCAACACCTTTTCTTCTCTAGGGGTAAGTGTAGCTAATACCTTACGTGTCTGTTCAGCCAGGCTCATCCCAACTGCGGCCTCAGACGGAGAAAGGAGTTTTTTGTCTTCTATAAAATCTCCCAAATAGCTATCCTCTTCTTCGCCTATCGGTGTCTCTAAAGAGATCGGCTCTTTTGCGATCTTCAACACCTTACGAACCTTGTCCACAGGGAACTCCATCTTATCGGCAATCTCCTCTGGGGTTGGCTCTCTACCAAGTTCTTGCACAAGAGATCGGGAAGTGCGGATTAGTTTATTAATGGTTTCTATCATATGAACCGGGATGCGGATTGTACGGGCCTGGTCAGCAATAGCCCTGGTAATAGCCTGCCTTATCCACCATGTAGCATATGTGCTGAACTTATATCCCCTGCGGTATTCAAACTTGTCCACCGCTTTCATAAGCCCTACGTTCCCTTCCTGTATAAGGTCTAAAAACTGAAGTCCACGATTGGTATATTTTTTCGCAATGCTTACCACCAGCCGCAGGTTGGATTTGATCAGCTCGCTCTTAGCGACATTGGTCTTATGCTGGCCTATAAAAACCTGGTCGAGCAGCTTTTTAAGCGCCGATCTCGTTATCTTTATATCCCGCTCCTTTTCTTCAATTTTTCGTTCAGTATCGATCGCCCTTTCCGCAAGTTGTTTTATATCTTTTTGTTTAAGCGAAGACTTTTTTGAAAGCAAACCGATAAGCATAGTCCTGCTGTTACTGTGGCTGTAGATATCAGACGCATGGATATTCGCCGCGCTCGCCACTGCTTTTATCTCAGACTCAAGCTTGTCAAAGGCCTCAACTTGATCCTTAATTTTATTGACCATTGAATCAATCACATTACCAGAAAGCCTCCAGTCCTGCATAAGCTTAAAAATTGCCTCTTCCTTGCGTTTTATCTTTTTAATAATTACTTTTTTATCCTCTGTATTATGCTGAGCCTCAAAAAGACACGCCCTGAACTCTTCATTCTCCTGAGAGATTTGTTTTATCTGGTCTATTATCCCAAATATCTTTTGGAGATGCTCCGGTTCTTCAACATAATTAGCATCTGCTTCATCAGTTGTCTCATCGACATCACGCAGTATATCCCGAAGCCGCACACGGCCTGCCCGTAAACGCTCGCCCAGATCAAGGATGCATTTGATGCCTATGGAAGAAGCAGTAAGCGCCCGCATTATCTCCTGTTCACCGGCCTCAATGCGCTTAGCTATCTCAACCTCGCCATCCCTACTCAACAAAGAAACAAGTCCCATCTCTTTGAAATACATCTTTACAGGATCATTAATCCTGGCAGGGACATCATCATTCAAGCGTAGAACTACTTCCTGAACCTTCTTCTCTGACTCAAGCTGCCGGTTCAGCTCTTGCTGATCGTCTGAGTCGATAACCTCGATGTCCATTTCATCAAACATAATAATCATTTCATCGACTTGCTCAGACGATACGCCTTCC
This sequence comes from Pseudomonadota bacterium, assembly GCA_043805295.1. Taxonomy (GTDB): domain Bacteria; phylum Desulfobacterota; class Desulfobacteria; order Desulfobacterales. The sequence goes on along the minus strand of JAZDIE010000266.1, from coordinate 5,529 downwards.
TCAGGGAGGGCATCGTTTAACTCCTCATATGTAAGGTATCCCCTTTTTTTTCCGACAGAGATAAGCCTCTTTATCTCTTTGATGTCAGTGCTTTTCATAAAATAACGCCCCTCCTTTTGAAGCCGTTATCCACTCTTTTTTTTCGTTCAATAACCGCGCTAATTTATCCTGGTCGTTAGCATGCTCAGCCTCTTTAATCTTTCTGGAAAGCAGCTTCGCCCCTTTTTTCTTTATACTTTGCCTGAATTGACTCAAACGTTTTAGGCATTTCTCATGATTCCATGGCTGCTCATCTAAAAAAAACGATGTAAGCCTTGACATGAGATCCGAATCTTCAAGGCAAGCTATTATATCAGTCGACGCCAAACCTCCGGAATCTGAAAACGTATTAATAATATGCTCGCCTATATCCTTAAGACCCTGGGACTCAAAATCTTCCAGAATGTTTTTATCCCTGATTTCAGTAATAATCTCCGGAAATTGGATCATCATCTGAATGATCCCCTCTTCAATCCTATATCCATCTGAAACAGATATGCCAGATTTTTTCGCCTCTACAGGCCTTGCATCCCTTGGCAAGGATCGTTTAACCTCTCGCAAAATCAAAGATTCATCAATACCCAGATGCTCGGCAATCTCTTTTATGTGCAATGAACGTTCTACGCTGTCCGGCAAAGCGACAAGGCATGGCTTTATACGTTCTATAATTTGCGCCTTCCCCTCTACCGTAAGCCCACAACTTTCAATGTAATAAGACAGAAGATATGGAATAGCGCTAACCGCTTCTTCACTTTTTTTCAGAAAAGGCTGAGATCCATACTTTGATATGAACGAATCCGGATCATCTCCTTGCGGCAATCGCATGATCTTAAGGCTCATCTTTTCTTGAGAGAAAAGCGGTATGCTACGCTCTACTGCCTTTATCCCTGCTTTATCAGAATCAAATACAAGATAAGCGGTACGCGCATACCTCTTTAGTATATTGACATGCTCACGCGTTAGAGCAGTGCCAAGGGTTGCAACCACATTCAGTATATTGCATGAGACAAGGGCAAGCAGGTCAAAATACCCCTCAGTTATATAAACCAATCCTGCGCCCCGGCAAAACGACTTTGCGGCGCGCAGGCCATAGAGAGACCTCCCCTTGTGGTACACAAGGGTCTCTGGAGAATTAAGATATTTTGGGGTCTGATCGTCAAGTACCCTGCCTCCAAATCCAATCACGTTCCCTGAGACATCTAATATTGGGAAGATAATGCGGTCTCGAAACCGGTCGTAATATGCGTTGCTGTTTTGTTTTTTTATGATCAGGCCAGCCTTCTCGACAAGGCTGAGAGGGATCTTCTTTTCAGCTAAAAAATTAACCGCCCCGTTCCAGCCTGAAGGGGCATAACCAAGAAAAAAACTAGCAACTACGCCTTCAGGGATACTGCGTTTTTTTAAATATCCTCTTCCCCTTTCACCAAGACTTGGGTTTGCAAGAGATTGAGAAAAATATTCCAAGGCCAATTTGTTAATTTGAAAAATGGTTTCCCGCTCATCAAGCCTTTTCTTTTCCTCAGGCGACATAGATTGGGTCGGAATCTTTATCCCGTATTTTTTAGCCACCTCGCGAACCGCTTCAGGGAAACCGATCTGATGGTATCGCACAAGAAAACTAAAAACATTTCCCCCAAGGCCGCATCCAAAACAGTGGAATAGCTGCTTTTCCTCATTCACAGTGAACGACGGTGTCTTTTCAGCATGAAAAGGACAAAGTCCTGTAAAATTCCTCCCTGTTTTTTTGAGGGTTACATATTCTGAAATTACATCAGTTATATTCGCAGCATGGAGTATCTCGCGTATGGTCTGATCATGGATCAATCCTTTCACTCTGTTCCTCAATAAGCGTAACCGTTCGGGGTGCAGGGTTACAAATAACTACTTAAAAAAGCTTGATCCGCTTAAAAAAGCGGATCTTAAATCAAGGAAAACTCTTATTTTAATAAGCATACATGAAAAAATCAAGAAGAATTTTCAGATCTATAAAGTTTCATTGCCTCTCTCAAATCAACCGTACCTGAATAAAGCGCCTTACCCACGATCACGCCCACTATTCCGCACGGCTCTAACGACAGAATATTTTTAATATCATCAATAGATGAAACCCCTCCCGATGCTATAAGCGGAGTGGCGATTGCAGAAGCCAGTTCTTTAGTCGCTACAAGGTTTGGCCCTGTCTGAGTGCCGTCACGATTGATATCTGTAAAAATTATCGCGGCAAGGCCACATCCATCAAATCGCAGGGCAAGCTCCCTGCTCGATACATCAGTGGTCTCTTTCCATCCCTCGACAGCCACTTGGCTACCACGGGCATCAATCCCTACAATAATCCGGCCTGGAAACAAACTGGCCGCCTCATAGATAAAATCAGAATTGCGTATCGCGGTTGTGCCAAGGATAATCCTCTCAACACCCATGTTGAGATACATCCGCAGAGTTTCCATGTCACGAATACCGCCTCCAAGCTGTATCGGAATTTTTACCCGCTCAATAATCCGCTGAATCACGTTTATGTTTTTAGGGGCGCTGGAAAACGCTCCATCCAAGTCTATTACATGCAGGAGCTGCGCCCCTTTTTCCTCCCATTGAAGAGCCATTAGGGATGGGTCATGCGAAAAGACCGTTTCAGCGTCCTCAACACCTTGAAATAACCGGACACAACGACCTCCCTTTATATCAACCGCAGGGATAACAATCACAAAACCCCCTTTGTAGAGCGCACTCTCTCAATCCTTTGGTCATACGCAACTGCCTCGTTCAACGCTTGACCAAAGGCCTTGAAAACCCCCTCAATGATATGGTGCATGTTGTCTCCGTAAAATACATTTATATGAAGCGTCATGCCGCAATGATTCACGAAAGCCCTGAAAAACTCTTTAATGAGTCGCACATCAAGGCTCCCTACCCTATCTTGTTTTATAGGCACATTATAAACAAGGTACGGACGATTTGATATATCTATCGCCACTAACGCTAACGCATCATCCATCGGAACAATGCACGAACCATAACGCCTTATGCCAGACTTATCGCCTATAGCATCTCGCAAGACATCACCTAGCACTATCCCTATATCCTCGACCGTATGATGGTCATCAACCGTTATGTCTCCTGTGGCGCGCACCTCAAGATCCAAAAATCCATGTGCTGCCATGAGGGTCAACATATGGTCTAAAAACCCGACGCCGGAGCTAATAGCAGTATTCCCTTTGCCATCTATATTTAATTTTATATAGATATCGGTTTCGGTTGTGGCGCGCTTTTTTTCAGCATATCGTGCCATAGATCACCTTTCTAAAACAACATAACGGATTGGTAAGGAAAGACTTCCTTGGAATTATTGATGGTGGAGATGGCCGGGATCGAACCGGCGACCTATACGTTGCGAACGTATCGCTCTCCCAACTGAGCTACATCCCCATTTTTTGATGATGCTTGCGAGATCATCCGCCAAGGGACAACGCAAGCGGTTGGTATTTAGACACTATGTATAAAAAGAACCAATCCTTTCAACAACATATTCCTGCTGCTCAACGGACAGACCAGGATAGACAGGGATGGCCAACGTACTTGCCGCAGCTTTTTCTGAAACAGGAAAATCACCGCGTTTATACCCTAAAGAACAAAAGCACTCCTGGAGATGCATTGGAATCGGATAATAAATCTCTGTCCCAATACCGGCCTGCTCTAAGTAAGCTTTAAGTTCATCCCGCTTATTCGGCAACATAATAACAAATTGGTTATAGATGTGCCTGTTGCACACCTCTTTGGGAAGTCTAATGAACTTATCAAGGCCGGAATCGGAAAATAGCTCTTTATATCGACTGGCGTTTTCCTGCCTTTTTTCTGTCCATTGATCAAGATATTTCAATTTTACATTTACTATCGCGGCCTGCAAGGCATCAAGTCTAAAGTTACCGCCTATGAACTTGTGAACATACTTTGGCTGCGAACCATGAACCCGCAAAGTTACAAGCCTATCATAATACTCCGCTGATCTTGTAGTTACTATTCCTCCATCTCCAAACGCGCCCAGGTTTTTTGATGGGAAAAAAGAAAAGCATCCAAAATCCCCAATGGATCCGGCTCTCCTTCCGTTGTACTCAGACCCTATAGCTTGAGCTGCATCCTCTATAATCAAAAGAGAACGCCTATTGGCAATATCAATAATCGGATCCATATCCGAACACTGGCCATATAGATGAACCGGAATTATTGCCTTTGTCCGGCTGTTGATCCGAGCCTCAATCAGCGCCGGAGCTATATTATATGTCTCTTCGTTAATATCTACAAACACAGGAGTAGCGCCAACACGAGCAATAGCGCCCGCAGTGGCAAAAAAGGTATATGGCGTGGTAATTACTTCTGAACCAGGACCTATCTGCGCGGCCATCAGCGAGATAATCAGCGCGTCAGTTCCTGAAGAAACTCCTACCGCATAGGGAGCCTGACAATACTTGCCAATCTGGCGCTCAAGCTCAGCCACATAAGGCCCAAGGATAAAAGACTGACTTTCAAATACATCCTTAACAACCGATAATATCTCGTTACGAATTGAATGGTATTGTATTTTTAAATCCAGCAATGGAACTTTAATATGATGTCCCACCTTAACCACCTATGCCCTGACAGACAGAAAAACAATGAGCAATACACAAAAAAAGCCCCTGCTTGACTTGAGATGCATATTACTCATCTCCGCTCGCCATAATGCAGACGAACCCAGACAGGGGCCTAATAATCAATATTTTGAAATATACCTTATGATTCTTCCACTGTAATTGCGTCCTGCTCACATACTTCCACACAACTTCCACATCCAAGGCATTCATCTGGGTTGACCGGCACAGATTTTTCATCCTGTAGCTCATAAACATCAGCCGGGCATACATCGATACATTCACCACAACCCACACACTTTTCAGAATCAATTACTGGTGTAAACATCTCTAAAATCCTCCCTTTTTCTTTAATATAATATGGTTTTCCAACCAATCAAAAGCAAGAAGTTCTTGCTGCATATCTCAATAAAAAACCGGCGTCAAGCCGAAAATATAAGCCCTGGTTATTTGATATAACTCTGCCGAAGATGGCGATGGGACAGCTAACCATTGTGTTGTCTTAATGCACACATTGCAATTTATTGCATATTTTATACATCAAAGGATGTATTGCCATATTCATTACAAATCAGCTCAACCACTAGTTATTAAAGAATAATATCAACAATATTGCTTTGGCATAAAATACGCATACAATTAAAAGGCATAAGGCATAAATTTAAATTAAAACCCAAGTAATTAATTTATTCCATAAACCGATAAATAGATTGTACATAAACAATACTAACTAAAAACAGGGGGGTGATCAAGTTATGAAAACAATGGCTTTAAAAAAAGAGACGCTTATAACTGATCAACTGGAAGATGACTTAAATTTATCTCAAACAATACAACTAGAGGATCTTTTTGAAATAAAGGCAGAAGA
>JAZDIE010000265.1:0-2022 GCA_043805295.1 Pseudomonadota bacterium | reverse complement strand
GCGGACTGGTTGAGGCTTGTACCGGCAGCTTCTCAGCTCTTCCTTTATTCCCTCAAGAAATCCGTCCACACCGATTACCTCTTCGATGTAAGAAAAATCCTGTTCGTCGATTCCGGGCGCACCTTTATTCGCCCTAACCCTGGTTTATTGTTGTCAAGTATTTTTTATTAGTAGTAGTAATGAGGGGGGTCTGGGGGAGACTGGTATCTCCCTGAAATTGTGGATAAGTTTTACCCCATTGAAACTACTACTAAATCATCAATGCTCCGTTTGCTGACGCTGTGGATAAACCTGTTATAGACTTCTTTTTGAAACATGCTATTGCTAAATGGCTATCAATCTTGAGTGTAAGCACCTTGCCAACCCCTGGTAATTAGAGGGTCTCAACCGAGCCCTGACCTTGCCTCATTGGGGCTAAGGTGAAGCGGGGAGTTATAAAAGCTCTCCCTGAAGGTCAACTCCGTTGCCTTTATGGGTTAGGTGATAATCTCCCCGCCTACACGATAAGATTAAGCAGCCACTTGCACGTTTTTTTTGTTTACGTAATCTTCCATATATTCACTATGATCACGAACAAGGGCAAATATGATCCTGAGCAGCTTTCGAGATACCGCTACCAGGGCCTTCATCTTTATCATCCCTCTATCAAGGGCTCTTTGGTACCAATCATGAAAAATACCGCCTTTACGAACAACGTTGATCGCCGCAAAATACAGAAGCTTTCTCATCAGCGGACGGCCCCTTTTGGATATATGTCGCTGGCCTTTCTGTTTTCCGGAGCTGACTTCAAAAAGGTCAAGACCGGCAAGCTTGGTAATCTCGCCAACCGTATCGAACTTCCTGAAATCCCCAACCTCGCCGATGAGACCAGCAGCCGTAATCACGCCGATCCCCTTCAAGGAAAGAATAAACTTACTGTAAGGAATCTCTTTCAGATGACGACGAAACTCCTCCTCAAGTTTGGTGATAAAGCGATTATATCCCTCTATTGCGGAAAGGAACTCATTTATCTCGAGGATAATTGCGTCACGGCCTTCCTTTACGCCTACAGATTGCAGGGCAGCATGGTAAAGCGCTTCGGCTCGCTCTTTACCCAGTCGGTTTTGGCTTACCTTTTTAAGCATACGGGTCAAGGCTTCGACACCACATTTTACAATGGCTTCGGGCGTGGGCCATTGAGTCAAAAGGTGTCGGGCGCTTTTTGTTTTTACCCCTTTCATTACCTGCACAGACTCAGGAAATATGACAAAAATAAGCTCCTGGAGCTGATTCAGAAGGGCTGTACGCTTTTGTATCCACCTTTCCCTGGCCTGAGTCAGCCTGCGAAGTTGGGCCGCCGCCCCTTCCGGCACAATCACCGTCAGAGCATTGCCAAGGCTTATGATGTCAGCAATAACCTTGGGGTCTTTATGGTCCGTCTTGTTGGGCGAATTGCCTTGAAGCTCTTTAACTCTCTTAGTATGCATAGGATTGACCTGTACAAGCTTGGCCGGCTTCTTTCTCAAGAAATGCACAAGAGGTTCTCCATAAGCTCCAGTGGATTCAAACCCGATTACCACTTCTTCAAGGTTATACGTCTTCATGGCCTTAGAGACTTGATTCCAAAACATCCTAAAGCCCCAGCCATCATTGAAAAACTCAAAAGGCTTACACTCCGTGCCATCCGGACATCTCCAGTATCCCATGTTCTTGATTTTGCCGATATCTATTGTCGCAATAAGCGTTTTCCAATTGACTATTCCGGTCTTTTTTGTTTCAATCTTTTTCATGGCTATACTCCTTTCTTTGATTTGAACTTCAACCAACTTGTATATTGGTTCAAACCAAGAAAGTGTATAGCCTTTTTTAATACAGCTCCACCACTTTCTACAATATAGCAAGCTCTTCCATGCCATCAGCAGCACATCTTCACGGTAAATCTTGTCATAGAGTGCTCCGAATCTCCTGTCCAGAGACTGTTTCGCTGCATGGAACATTTTGGCTTGTAACTTTGAAACCTTACACATGTTCATAGCTTTACGC
>JAZDIE010000264.1:0-3384 GCA_043805295.1 Pseudomonadota bacterium | reverse complement strand
CTCCTGCCACAGCCGCAGCGCTTCCGCCAATTAAGGCACTCTTTGCATATATCCCGACAAGGACAAAGTATATCAGCGCCCCTCCGATCCCGCCAAGCGCTGCGCCGATTATTCCGCTTACATAACATACTGTCGGAAGCCCCTGCCCCTGTGTGCCTTTTGACATGTAAAGGTCCTGAACCGCGCCGGTTATGGGGTCTTTCTTAACCTGGGCTGAAGCGAAAGGCACTCCAACGCCATATGCGTAAATCAGGCTGCCTGAAAGCATTGTGCTTGCGATCATTATCATGGAACCCATAGCCCCGGCGGCGAGAACGAGAGCCATCGCATCCGGGCGAGCCTGGACTTCCGGTATTGAATACATGAAGCTGGCTGTTATGAGTCCCACGAGACCTGAACCTGCCGCCAGTTCTACCGTTCCTGTTCCTATTCCGGTTGCCTGCGCCATAGCAGCAGGCGCTCCGCCTACCGGGATGAAGTGCACAGCAATACAGACAAGGGTTCCGCTTATAGCTATCAAAAGAACATTAATTAATGTTGTCGGATCAAGTGCTACCATTATGCTGCAGCCTCCTTTTCATTTTTTTCCTCCTTATATGGACCGTATGCGTTCTTTACCTGAACCTCAATCAACCTGTTCAGGATTACCATGACCAGCACAATGGCGATTCCTACGCCTATTGCTATCCATGTGTATCCAAAAATAGTTGTTGGCCAGCTTGAAAGGAATACTGTGAGACCGAGAGCTATCCCCGTGACAGGTCCTCCGTACTTTGCGCAGAACCACACGTTGTCTATGCTGTTCCTCAAGCCCGATTCAGCCTTTCTTACTATGCGTCCTGAAAGAGCTGTGTTAAGCCCGCAGCCGAACTCCCGGTTCTGGAACTCGCGCTCTGCTCCGTAATGCACATCGCCCACAGATGAGCCGATCGCGCCAACCGAGATTCCCCAGATCAATGCAAGGAAAGGTATGGAGAACGGATGAGCCGGAACAAGTATCTGCGACTGGATGTATGCCAGCGCCACAAGGCAGAAGCATACGATGAAATTATGCGCGATGATCGAGGGCGTCGTATATCTCATTATATCCATGTACAACGGCTGCTTGAACCGCGACTGGCTTGCTATCCTGCCTGCATAAGAGGTTGTGGCATAAATGCCATAAACCAGAGCGGCAACAAGTGCACCAAGCGCTATTGCGGTCAATGGAAATAATTTAGCATCCAGGAGAACCATTGCGACTGTACCGCCGATAACAGCAGACAGACCGTTGCTTACAGGTTCACCTGAAACAGCCTTGTTGTATATTCTATGCAGAAAATTCATCTGAGGGGCTAACTGTACCTGGGAGTTGGGATTGCTCTGTGAGCCTACATCGGATTCTAAGTCCTCGAGGCATCCTGCAATAGTAGCAAGCGCTCCCATGAATGCAAGTATAGCCATACTCATGGTCAAGTCTAATACCATTTATTTAATCCTCCTTTATTATCCTGAAATCACAATTAAAAACTATAGTGGAATAGTTTGTAACGGATTACCTTATTATATGTTATAAATCTTTCCTTTTTGAATCGTGCTTTTCAAGAAATATGAGGGGAGCCATAGGCAATTGACCCCTGTCTTGATTTTTCTTACGGGCTTTTGTATTATGATATATTTACTTTGTTCTCAATAGGAACTTTGAAAAGCATAGAAAATCAAATAAAAAACTTTATTTATACCATTCGCTATTTTCAGGGATTTATGAGAAAGATTCTATTAGCCTTATTATTGTTTTTGATTTTGGTTCCCGGTGCACTGGCATCAGGAGCCGTTGGTTCGATCGATGTTCCGCACATTGTTCTTAGCATTGCCATCATGCTGCTTGCTGCAAAGATCGGCGGCGAGATCGCTGAACGAAAATTCAAACAGCCGGGCGTTCTCGGAGAGCTGCTGGCTGGAGTTGTTATAAGTCCGTTCGCCCTGGGTCCTTATCTTGGTTTTCATGTAATTCCGGGTGAGATAATGCCCATTTCACCTGAAATAGATCTTATCGGACAGATAGGTGCGGTCATACTACTTTTCCTTGCAGGGATCGAGACAGATGTTAAACAATTCATGAAATTCGGCAAGGTGGCTGGATTTGTGGCGGCTGGTGGAGTGATAGTTCCATTTATACTTGGCTATTTCGCGATAAAACTGTTTTATACTCCACCTGAAGGCGAACCTATCGAATACGTGGCGCTATTTACTGGAGCGATATTGACAGCGACAAGCGTTGGCATAACAGCCCGCGTTCTAAAGGACATAGACAGGATGAACTCGGAAGAAGGCACTACGATCCTTGCGGCTGCTGTTATTGATGATATTCTTGGCATCATTGTGCTTGCGATGGTGATAGGTGTGATAGGGGCGGCAACAGGCGTGCAGGAATTGAATTTCATAGATAACGCATGGAATGAGGTCGTCCCCAAGAGCACTACTACAGATATTCTCTGGATCGTTGTAAAGGCTGCCGTTTTCTGGGGTCTGGTACTTTATTTGGGTCTCAAATATTCAGATAAGATATCCAATCTTCTGGGCAGGTTCGAAACCAAAGGAGCGCTCATGGTCATTGCTCTTGTTATTGGTTTTATAATTTCGTATCTTGCAGCATATATAGGTCTTGCATTGATAATAGGCGCTTACGCGGCAGGTCTGGCACTCTCTGCCTCAACACATAGGGAACATCTGATAGAAGAAATAACGCCGATCTTTAATTTTATTGTCCCTATCTTTTTTGTGGCAATGGGCATGCTTGTGAATGTCAAGGAAGCAGTGACCATAGCCGGTCTTGGATTGCTTATCCTTGTACTTGCCATAATCGGAAAGGCTTTAGGGTGCGGCATTGTTTCTTATTACAGCGGTTTTAACTATCATGGCGCACTGCGCGTGGGTACGGGTATGATCCCAAGAGGGGAGGTGGGATTGATAGTTGCCTATATTGGTCTTTCCCAGGGAATTATTCAGCAACCTATCTATGTGATCGCTGTTGTAATGTCCATTGTAACTACCTTAATTACACCCCCACTTCTAAAAACCACTTTTGCAAAAGGACCATTAAAGGGCTGGAAGGAAAAAGCTTAAAAATAGAAAATTAAAAGTATGAAAAAATTCAATCTACTTCAATATACTTCATTATATCGCCGCGTGTGATAATTCCTTTCAGCAATTTTTTTGACCTGTCTGTTACAAGCACTGCCCTTACTCGCATATCAAGCATTTTTTTTGCCGCTTTCTGTATGGACTCGCCGGAACATACTGCTATTATTCTTCTTGACATAATATCTTCGGCATTTTTTGCATAGATCGATTTCAAGTCCGGGATCAATCTTTCAGGATCAAAAGAGAATATCTTCAGGAAAT
>JAZDIE010000263.1:0-6064 GCA_043805295.1 Pseudomonadota bacterium | reverse complement strand
CTTGGTCAGCTCAGGAATCATCTGGGCCGGAAATTGGGGCTTATCGACAATGCCAGGTTTGAGTTTTGCTGGGTAACCCATTTTCCGCTTTTTGAATATGACGAGGAGCAAAAACGTTATATTGCCCTTCACCATCCCTTTACTGCGCCTATGCTGGAAGATATGGATGCGCTGGAAAAGAACCCGCTTATGGTTCGATCCCGCGCTTACGATGTTGTGTTGAACGGCATAGAGATAGGGGGAGGGAGCATAAGAATTCATAAGAAGGAGTTGCAGGAAAAGGTTTTTCAAACGCTTGGCCTTAATAAGGAGAACTATGAAAACAAGTTCGGGTTTCTCATTGAGGCATTAGAATACGGCGCTCCTCCACACGGCGGCATTGCGTTCGGGTTTGACAGATTAATAATGATGCTTTGCAAAGAGGAATCAATAAGGGATGTAATCGCTTTTCCTAAAACGCAAAAAGCTGCGTGCCCACTGACCGGCGCGCCTGATGTGGTAATTAGAGAACAGTTGGAAGAGTTGTCGCTCAAAACAACAACCAAGAAGGTTTAATCCACCAGACTATAAAGGGCGGCTTTCTTATAGGAAAATCGCCCTTTATAGTTTTTTTAAAACTTTTTGAAGTCTTTATTTATTTTTCAGCCGCATGGCACTCAGTGCACTTAGTAGGCCCTTTCTTTTGGGTCTGGTGACAACCTTTGCAGTTTTCATGGAGCGTCCATTGATGCGATTGAATCTGTTCTTCCTTGGTTGCTCCCTGTTTGGGTTTATCAGACTTTGGATGACACGCCTCGCACTTCTGTACCGCATCGCCTTGTTTCCATGTATTTTTCCCGTCAGCATATACATGGTGGCATTCAGTACACGCCAGTTTATAATCTGCACTGTGCTTTGCATGCGTGAATGTTACAACTGCTTTTGTGTGAGCCGAATAAACCTTTGATTCCATTTTAACGGTTTCCGGCTCGTTTCCTGCTGCGATTGCAAATGAATACGCAATACACGCCAGCGCTGCGATAGCAAGTAATATACCTAGTTTTTTCATATATCTATCTCACCTCCTTTCCTGTAAAATGGTAGAAACATTAGCTCACCCCATATCAAGCCCTATATACCTTGTCAAGGTCAATCTGTTGACTTTTTAGTGCCGAAAAATTTAGCCCCTATAATGCTTGCCTCATAAAGAACGAGCATGGGGATAGCCATCATGATCTGCGACATCGCATCAGGAGGAGTGAGGATGGCGGCCACTACAAAAATTCCGACAACTACATATCCCCTGTATTGTTTAAGCTGAGCCACGGTGACAATTCCAAGCTTTACAAGGATCACTATAAACAAGGGCATCTCAAAGACCGCGCCGAACGTAAACAGAAAGGTTGACGCAAGGCTCAGGTATTTTTCTATAGAAAGCATTGGCCGGATAGATTCGGATGCAAAACCTAAAAAGAATTTGAATCCTACAGGGAATACCACAAAATATCCGAACAAGGCGCCAGCGGCGAACAATAAACAAGATACAGCTATAGCAGGCAGCAATAGGCGTCTTTCGGTTTTGTAAAGGCCTGGGGAGATAAAAAGCCATATCTGGTAGAAGATAACAGGCGTTGCAAGGAGTACGCCTCCGATGAGCGAGACCTTGAGATAAGTCATAAAAGCTTCAGGGAGGCTAGTGTAGACAAGCTTTTCGTCCGGTGACATCATGGATACAAGAGGGTGGATCAGCGCATCGAAGAGTTGCTTTGCAAAGATATAACATATGATAAACGACACACCGACCGCGATCAGGCATATAATAAGACGGCGTCTCAGTTCTTCGAGGTGTTCCAGGAAAGGCAATTTTAAATCATTTTTGTCCATCTATTAGACCAGAGACGATAGGCCACAGACTATGATTTGTGGTTAGTTATCCATCGTATTTTTAGGTGTTTCATTTTTTTCTGTAGGATGTTCTGAGGAAGGCGTAATAGCATCTTGAATTTCCGATTCGGTATCCTTAATGGCTTTTTTCGCATCCTTTATGTCGGATGTAATGTCAAAGTTGTCCTGCAAGTCCCTTGTGGCCTTCTTAAACTCAGCAAGCCCCCGGCCCAATGACCTGGCAAGGTCTGGTAGCCTCTTTGGCCCGATAACAATCAAGGCTACAACCATTATTACAATAAGTTCAGGCATGCCGATGCCGAACATATAGAGTTCCTCCCTGTTTGGTGTTGCGAAAGCAATAAAGAAAGGGTAATGGTTTTACAGTTAGGTGTCAACAAGATTGATGGCGACTTAAACTCTACCTGTTATCAATATCTCTCTAATATCTCCAAAAATTATCCCTTGACATAGACGCCCCTTGCTAGACTTTTTATCCGGCCTTGCTTTTTTAGTTTCTGCAGGATTGAGTAAATTTTGCTGCGTTCCAATCCTGTTTTTTGTTGTAAAGCAGTAACGTCTATTCCTTTTTTACTTCTCTGGATCGTTTTTGCCACAACCTCTATTTCTGGAACAATATTTGTCTGCTTTTTACTGGCGCGTTTTTCTGGCAATGAAGCGATTGAAGGTTTTGATGTAATCTGCGCCTTTGAAGATGAGATTGAACGGGCGATATCCCCTGCGTTTTCCAGATCGATGCCAAAGACATCGGAGAGGCTTACATCATCCATAACCCTTGCGCTTTTCTTGCCTGCTTTCTTTAGCATATCCAAGGTTTTGTCTGCTACTGCCTGAGATATCAATTCATTGACATCAACTTGTCGCAGCAAGAAAAAAAGATTTGGATTTTCGTCCAGCCTTGCGCCAATGCCGTAGAGGGTGGCGGCCACATGCTTGCACATATCGGCCCAGTCAGGGCAGGAGCAGGAAAATTTGATCTCCTTGGGAGACGGGAAAAGCCCTTTTTCTTGAGCCATGAAGATTTCAGCTAATGCCTTGGGGAACCTTCCCATCAATAATTCCTGCAAGGAATCGAGTTTCCCCTGACACTGATTAGTGATCTCTTGCCAGGCATTAGGAGGGATTTTTTTTATATCAATGGTTATTGAGTATGGTTTAGACTGTGAGCCTTGCACCAACGATTCCACATGACCGGGACTTATGGTAAGGTTCAGCACAGCTCCGTTACGAACATAGCTTCGCCCGCGTCCGATTCGGTTGCTGTAGTCAGCATACCGTTCCAGATTGGAATTCCATGATTTTCCCCACCATGTTTTTGCTATGGCATTCCCTTCAATCAGAATTGGGCTTATGCCAGGGTTTTTCTTTTTGAGCTGTTCCAGTTTTCTGGCAGCCTTTGCTCTTTTTTCGCCTACACTTACATATTGTGGATATCCCCAGTACCCCATGTCATCACCTCATATCACGCTTTTGTTCAAGTTCACAACGTGAGCCTGAAAACCTCCATCAGCTCGTTATTCCCCAGCTCAGTGATCCATGCCTCGCCACTGCTTGCTATAACATCCATGGAAAGCTTTGTTTTTTGTTCAAGCATTTTATCTATTTTTTCTTCAACTGTTCCTCGTGTCAAAAACTTATGCACAATCACGTTTTTTGTTTGTCCAATCCGGAATGCCCTGTCGGTTGCCTGATTTTCAACAGCAGGGTTCCACCACCTGTCAAAGTGGATAACATGGTTTGCCTCTGTCAGGTTTAAACCTACCCCGCCAGCTTTTAAAGACAGTACCATGTATGGCGCAGCATATCCGGTATCCTGAAATTGTTCAATTATCTTTTTCCTTTTCACCACTGGAACGCTTCCGTGCAGGATCAGACCTTTTCGCTGAAATATGGTCTCCAAATAATTGAAGAGAGGCGCTGTGATTTCTTTAAACTGCGTAAAAACCAGAACCTTTTCACGCTTTTCATAGATTGTCTCGCATATTTCACGAAGTCTGGCAAACTTGCCGCTCTCTGCCTCTGCATATTCTCCGGTACCCAGGTACTGATCCGGATGATTACACAACTGTTTAAACTTCATCAGAGAAGATAAGACCAACCCCTTTCGCTGAATACCATCTGACTCAGCAATGGTTTCGGCCAGTTTACGTACCATGTTTTCGTAAAAAACAACCTGCTTTTTGGTCAAAGTAGCATAGGTCTTCATTTCCACCTTATCCGGAAGATCGGATATGACGGTTCTGTCGGTCTTCAACCGCCTCAATATATAGGGATTGACAACCTTACGGAGCCTGGCGTACCCATCGGGATTGGCCCTCAGTGTCTTGGCAAACCCCGCAAATTCGGTCTTGTTTCCGAGCAGGCCTGGATTCACAAAATCAAACAAAGACCAAAGGTCGGAAACCCTGTTTTCAATAGGTGTTCCTGTCATAACAATTCTGTTTGCAGCGTTCAGTTTTTTAATCGCCTGTGTCTGTTTTGCGCCTGGATTCTTTATCGCCTGAGCCTCGTCCAACACAATATGCGCCCACGAATACGATTGAAGCCATTCATATTTTTGAACCAATGCATAAGTGGTAATTACAAGATCCAATTGATCAAGCGCCTTTTCCTCTTGAGGTTCGAGCATCTTTCCAGGATGAGCGTCAGGGTGCGCCACAAAAAACTTCAGAGTGGGCAAGAACCGTTCTATTTCATTCGCCCAGTTAGAAATCAGGGAGGCGGGGATCACAAGCAGACTCGCTTTTCCTCCTTGCCTGGATTTTACGGCGCTCAAAAAACCAAGGAGTTGAACGGTTTTTCCCAGCCCCATGTCGTCAGCCAGACACGCCCCAAAACCGAGAGAATGAAGAAAAGCAAGCCAGTTAAGCCCCTCTTGTTGGTACGGCCTGAGTTTGGCCTTAAAATCTTTTCCAGGGTTTGCTGCCGGGGTTAAGTCAGGATTGCGCAGCTTTTGTATAACAGACTCAAGCCATATCCCTGTGGAGACTGTTGTGTCTTCATCGTCTGCTTGAAGGTCTAGCGCCTGCTCAGGGTTAAGCTGCATGCGTAAGGCGTCCCGCATGCTTAAACCATTTTTATCCATCATTTTTTTTGCTTTTTCATATGCATCGAGTGTCTGTTTGAGCCTTTCAGGATCCACGTCCACCCATTTGTTTTTGATGTAGGCAAGCCCCTCTGACTCCTGAAGCAGTTTTCTGGCTTCTTCTTCTGAAATATCTGTATCCCCCAAAAGGAGCCGTGCATTGAAACTCAAGATCGCATCCATGCCAACAAGTGATGGTTTGGAATCTCCGATAGCAATATTAAGCCTTATGCTCGATTTTTTACCCCTCCACCAATTTGGGATTCGGCAGAGGATGCCGGATTCTTCGTATAGCGGGATCTCCCGCAGGAATGCGTAGGCCTCGCCACTTGACCATGCAAGCGGATGAAAAAGCTCGCCGGTCTCAACCAGGCCGGATAGCAGGGCACTTTTTGCCGCGGCTGCGTGAACCGTTGCAAGAAGCTCCAGCATTTTGTTGCTATCGTCTCCATATTCCTGCAAGGCGTATTTCAAAGGGATGTGTTTTGACGCCCCATCTTTATTCAGCCGGGTCGAATAGGTCGCAAGAAATGCAAATGGTTGATTGCCTTGCTCGTTTTCAACCAGATGGAAGAAGACTCGTCCAACCAAGTGAACGGCAGGACTAAGCGTTTTGATAAAATCCTCAACACTTCCATCGTATGAATGTATTGATACGCAAAAGGCATGATTCAGTCTGGCCCAGATATGTTCAAGGATATCCTTATGCAGGTATTCAGAGCCTGTCATCATTGGTGCGCGATCCAGCGCTTGATGCAACTCCGTGTCTGTTATAGCTACCTCTGCTTTATCTCGTATGGTTTCAAGATCAGGGGTTTGACTCAGCTTCTCAGCAAAGAGGCTGGCAAAATCCCGCCAATAGCCGAGCGAAGGAGATATTGTGATTTGCTTATCTGAAAAGCCCAGTAAAAGAAGCCAGAAACTGGAATCAAGATCAGCGGAAAAACGCCCGTATATTTCTTCTTGCAAAAGCCTGCTGCTCTTTCCGATTATTTCTGTCGTGTCCGACCATTCGAGCTGAAGAGTGCCGGTTGGCATAACAACAGCGGATAGTTCTTTATTCATATGGTAAGCGCCCCCTCTTGACTCTACGTA
>JAZDIE010000262.1:0-2618 GCA_043805295.1 Pseudomonadota bacterium | reverse complement strand
TACGTCAACCATAATAGACCCTTCTTTGGCTGAAGCTTTTTCCTCTTTTATTAATTCCTCTTGTTTCTCTTCAATCATTGAAATCATGCCACCATTGCAGCCACGGAAATAGGTTCTTTAAGTGTTTGTCCTGCTTCAGATACGCACGCCACAGTAAATTCCATACCTTGAAACACATACTTTGTGGCGGTTGCAATAGCTGAGGGCTGGACTTTTTCAATAAGCACTTTAAAATAATAATCTAAGATTGCAAAATCCATACATTCCGTCCCATCTCTATCATCAATAGATGCTAAGGATAGAAAGGTCAGAGCTATTAATTTCTTAGACTTTAGATTTGCCCTATAAACAGGATGTTGATTATCACTGATGTCTTTTTCAAGCAACCCAAGACGTGTAAGATTATTAAGAGCCTTTCTAACGCTTGGAGCTGAAGAGCCAGTCATTTCTTCAAAATATCGAGGACGGTAGTTTCGATTGTGATCTGCTACAATCTCCTCAATGATTTTGATTTGTGCATTATCTCCAAAAAGACCCCCGTATGGTTTATCCAAATATATTCCCAACTCTTTTGGCAATTCTGGTAATTGTTCTTCGTGCATTTTGAAGTTCTCCTAATTATGTATATCCTATATTTTGCACCCTTATATTAAACCTTTGTTTTCTTTTCTGTATCAGAAATTATTTTTTCTATTGCTTTTTTATGTCTATGATGAGGAACTTCGAGGTTATAATTCGACATCCATTGGTCTGCCCACACCTTATCTTCCAAATTTACTACCGCTTCACTTTTATATGTGTATTTACATAAATATGGACTTAATAATTTAATGATACTTTCAATATTTAGTCCTTCATTTTCCCATTTTTTCTTACACTCATTTAATTTCCTTACAGCTCCACGCTTTTTCAGCCATGAAAGAAACTTGGTAACTTCATATGTAGGGTCTGGTGCCTTTGGAGAAATTGTTTGACTTTTAACAGGCACCCCACAATTTTGAGATACCTTCTTTATTTTTGGCATCGAGTCTTTTCTTATGTTTCTCAATAGACAACCTTACCTATTTTGATTTTTAACCATCTAATAAATTCGTGCCCCTTAATTATTGATAAAATCCAAAACAACTAATTTACTACATACCCCCACGCACCCTTCGTTGATGCCCTGGACCTTAGCGAAGCGGAGTCCAAGGTAGTGACTTCAAAAATAACAGAAAGGAAGTGAAAACCACTTCCTTAAAAAAAGTTACTGGGGTTTATCCAGAAGTTTAGTCTTTGTCAGCAGTCTTCCATCTTTTGCATGGGGTTTCCTGAAGACAGAGTCGTTGGCTTTCTCTATCTCACGCGCCTCATCAGCAAGCCTGGCTGCCGCGCGCATGGCTTCATGTCCTGCCGCTGCTGCTGTCGCTATCTGGTCAACCTCTTTCAGGACAAAACATGCCGGGAAGTCAATTTCTGCGACTTTTGTGGCGATATGTAACGCTGCAAGTGCCTTTGCTTTTGCGTATGGATTGGCAAATCCCGCGCTTTCCACACATTTCTCCGGCTTTCCAAGTATCCTGGGAAGAGCAAGGGGTTTTGTGCCTGCTGCAACCATGTCGATGAGCTTATCGATCTCGGTCTGCACAAGCCTTATCGGACCACATACTGATAATATCTTAGCTGCATCGCTGTTGAACGATACCATTTCAACGGGGTCAAGGACCTCTCTTTTTGCGCCAATAAGCGGGTCAACCGGCAGAATGATATAGCCGAATCCAGCCTGCTCCAGCTTTTCCCTGTCCTCTTTCTTTGTCGGGCCGTCCGATACTACTATTGTTGGCGTATCCTTCCAGATATCCCGCGCCGCGGTTGGTCCGGGTGCGCTTGAGTTGGGGCTTATCATGACAACGAAGTCCGGCTTCCATGCCTTGAAGGATGCCGTATCAGCCGCCTCGTCCTTTCCCATCTTTGCGCCTGTCCCGAACACGCGCACTGCAATTCCCTCTCTCGCCGCAATCTCATCAAGTATCAGGTCTATTACTTGTGAGGTTCCAAGATTTCCTAGTTTTATAAAACCTACTTTAACGACCATATTTTGATCACATGGTGAGAATCGCTTGATTTGGTTATAAGGTTTTTGAAATTGTTCTGCCATTTGATAAGTTGCATAAAAATTAATAAACTCTGGCGTGAATAAAGAACAGCGAACTGATAAGAAACGAACCGTGTTTGTCATGGTTTTCGAGATCATAATATTTCAGGAAATTACAACATGAGGCGATAACATTAACATACGATTTTTAGGCGGGGCAGGCGAAGTAGGGAGGTCTGCTTTTATCATAAATGAAGAGCTGCTCCTCGATTATGGTATCAAGCCTACCGATCCCCCGAGCTATCCCAAAAACGGGCTTCGTCCAAAAACACTGATAATCTCACACGGTCACCTTGACCACTGCGGGCTTGCGCCGAACCTGATGGACCTTGAACCTGAAATATACTCGACCAGTATAACTGCCAGATTGTCGGGGCTGCTTGCAAGGGACACGCTTAAAATTTCTGAGAAGAGGGGGCA
Organism: Pseudomonadota bacterium; assembly: GCA_043805295.1. GTDB lineage: Bacteria > Desulfobacterota > Desulfobacteria > Desulfobacterales. The sequence goes on along the minus strand of JAZDIE010000262.1, from coordinate 64 downwards.
CAACATACCATATTATAACGAAGAGATCCAGGATTTTGAAAGAAGAGCAAGGCCGGTGAATTAC